>SHXR01000010.1 GCA_009693235.1 Betaproteobacteria bacterium
TCGCCGCCATGGGCGCGTGGGGCATCTGTTGCAGGGTCGGTTCAAGGCCATCCTGGTGGACAGCGACGCATACTTGCTGGAGCTGGCGCGCTACGTCGTATTGAATCCGGTGCGGGCGGGGATGGTGAAACGAGCGACGGACTGGGTGTGGAGCAGCTACCGTGCCAGCCTGGGCATTGCGCCGGCCGAGCCATTTCTGGCGGTGGACGGGTTATTGGCGCAATTCGCAAAGCGGCTGAACGTGGCACGAAATCGCTACGCGCAATTCGTGGCCGAGGGGATCAAAGCGCCTTCGCCATGGGCACAACTCAACGGGTAAGTATTTCTTGGCGATGAACAGTTTGTCGAGCAGATGCAGAAGCGCGCGGCGACCAGCCAACGCAAGGACGTGCAAATTCCAAAGGCCCACCGGCGTGCGCCACCGCCATCGCTGACGCAAATCGAAAAATCGGCCCCCAACCGTGATGCCGCCATCGTACGGACGCATGCCACCGGCGCTTATTCATACCAGCAGATTGCTTCGCACTTTGGTTTGCACTTTACGACCGTTGGTAAGATAGTGAGAGGCGCGCGATGAGCGAGAGGACCTTATTCGATAGGCTATTGTTCTAGACCTGACCTCGGACCCTAGTGACCCCGGACCCTCTACTGCCGATCCGCGCGGCGAGGGTGTGCCGCGCGAGCGCGTGGTTGCAGCGGATCAGGAGGGCGTGCTCCAGTGTTCGCGAACGAGCCGGAGCGCGGTTTCGTCCAGCGCCGGTGCCAGACAGTCGAGGGTTGTCACGTTGGCCATGCTGCGCAACCAAGTGAGTTGTCGTTTGGCGAGTTGGCGCGTCGCGGCGATGCCTTTCTCGCGCAGAGTTGTGCGATCGATGGTGCCATCGAGAAATTCCCATGCCTGCCGATAGCCGACCGCGCGCATCGATGGCAGCGCACTGTGCAGGGGGTATTTTTCCTTCAGGTGGCGCACTTCTTCGACCAGGCCTGCGTTCAACATCGCGTCGAACCGCTGGGCGATTCGTTGATGAAGGAGCGAACGGTCGGACGGCACGAGCGCGAGCACATCGATGTCGAGCGCGGGCGCATCCGGTGCGCGCTGCATGAAATGCGCCGACATCGGTTCGCCGCTGATGCGAAATACTTCGAGTGCGCGCTGAATGCGTTGCGAGTCGCTGGGGGAGAGGCGGGCGGCGGTGTGCGGATCGATGCGAGCCAGTTCCGCGTGCACTGCCGGCCAGCCGTGGCGAAGCGCTTCCTCGTCGATCGCCGCGCGGACCGATGCGTTGGCACCCGGTAAGGGCGAGAGTCCCTCCCGTAATGCCTTGATGTAGAGCATCGTTCCGCCAACGAGCAACGGCAGGCGATGGCGGCCGTGGATCTCGGTCATCAACCGCAGTGCATCGGTGCGAAACCGCGCTGCGGAGTAGCTCTCGGTTGGGTCGATAATGTCGATGAGATGGTGTGCCACTGCTTCGCGTTCGGCCTGCGTTGGTTTGGCGGTGCCGACATGCATGTTGCGAAAGACCTGCGCCGAATCGACTGAGATGATCTCGACCGGGAAATGTTTGGCGATGGCCAGCGCTAGGCGCGATTTGCCGCTGGCGGTCGGGCCGAGTAGGGCTATTGCACGCGGGAATTGTTTAGCGACCACGCATGAACAGCCGATCAAGATCGGCCATCGACATCTGATACCACGTCGGCCGGCCATGATTGCAGTTGCCGGCCCGTTCGGTTTCTTCCATTTCGCGGAGCAACGCGTTCATTTCGGCGATCGACAATTGCCGGTTCGCCCGCACCGCACCGTGACAGGCCATGGTGGAAAGCAGTTCGTCTTGCCGCTGGCTTAAAACCTGCGAAATTCCGTAATCGCGAATGTCTTGCAGCAATGCCCGCGCGAGGGCCGGAACATCGTCGTCGATCACCAGTGCCGGCGCGCCGCGCACCACGAGCGTCGTCGGCGAAACCGGCGCGATCTCCAGGCCAATCGAAGCAAGGGCCGCCCGATGTTCTTCGGCGGCGGCCACTTCGAGCAGATCGGCTGTAAACGTAATCGGAATCAACAGCGATTGAGCGGTCACCTTCTGTTGGGCCAGCGTTGTCTTCAATTTTTCATAGAGGATGCGTTCATGCGCGGCATGCATGTCGACCTGCACCAAGCCCACTTCGTTCTGCGCGGGCACATAGATGCCATGCAGTTGCGCGATCGCATAACCAAGCGGACGCGTGGCGTTTTCGGTGGGCTGCGGGCGTGGCGTTCCAAGTAAGGCGGTCGCGTTCTCCGATCGATCGCGGATCGCCGAGATCATCGCCGTATAGGCGGCCACCGGCTGCACCACGCCGAGCTCGCCCTGCATTGGCCGGTACGGCGTGAAGGTGTTGGCCGGTAGCGCGCTTGGGGGCGCCTGCCGTCCGGTCACCGCAAGGGCTTTGCTCAAGGCGCGCACGATGAACTGGTGCACCGCGCGACTATCGCGAAAGCGCACCTCCGTTTTCGCCGGATGCACATTGACATCGACAGCAGACGGATCGATATCCAGAAACAGGGCGAACGCAGGAAAGCGATCGCCATGCATGACATCGGTATAGGGATCGCGCGTCGCATGGGCGAGCAACTTATCGCGCACGAAGCGGCCGTTGACATAGGCGAACTGGTGGTCACGATTGCCGCGTCCCACTGCCGGGTCACCGGCGAAGCCGTACAGCCTAAGCCCTGCGATCGACTCATCGACCGGCCGGCAACCTTGCGCGAAGGTCTCGCCCAGGATGGCGGTTGCCCGTGTAAGCGCTTCGCCGCGTGGGAAATGCGCGGTGACCCGTCCGTTATGGCGTAGCGACATCGCAACATCATGGCGAGCGAGTGCGATGCGATGGAACGTCTCGGCGCAATGGGCGTACTCGGTGGCTTCCATGCGCAGAAACTTGCGACGCGCCGGCGTATTGAAATACAGGTCGGCGACATCGATGGTCGTACCCTGCCCATGCGCGGCGGGCTCGACGGCCGTTGGTGGGCCGCCTTCTGCTTGAATGGTTGCACCGTGGGGTGTAGTGGCTGTTCGCGAGCAGAGCGTGACCCGCGCCACCGAGGCAATCGAGGCCAGCGCTTCGCCGCGAAAACCGAGCGTTGCGACGCGTTCCAGATCCGCGAGCGATGCGATCTTTCTGGTGGCGTGACGTGCTAGCGCAAGGGCTAGTTCATCGCGGGCGATGCCACTGCCATCATCGGTGACCCGGATGAGTTTGATGCCGCCTTCAACGAGCGTCACGCTGATGCTCTGGGCGCCAGCGTCGAGCGCGTTTTCCAGCAACTCCTTCAATACCGAAGCGGGCCGTTCGACGACTTCCCCAACGGCGATTTGGCTGATCAGCGTATCGGGCAGCAAACGAATCGTCATGTCTCGGCCACGGCGACAATTTCTGCGTTGGTGATGCGCACCAATTCGTTTGGCGTCAAGCGAAACACGGTATGCGGATGACCGGCTGCGGCCCAGATTTCATCAAAAGCGAAGAGCGATCGTTCGACCGGGCGGCGAAGCGGTTGGGAGTGTCCTACCGGCGCGACGCCGCCGATTACAAATCCGGTCTTGTCACGAACGAAGTTGGCGTCCGCTTTGCCGACCGGCTCGGCTGTCACCGCGACCAAGCGTTTCATATCCACGCGTTTTGCCCCGCTGGAGAGCACCAGCAGTGCTTGATCGGAGGCCATGAGACGAAACACCAGCGAGTTGGCGATTTGTGCCACCTTGCAGCCCAGGGCATCGGCCGTCATTTGTGCGGTGCGCGTCGAATCGGACAGGACAACGATGCGATCGACCAAGCCCTGTGCGCCAAGTGCGTCGCGCACGCGTACGACACTTGCATGTTGCTCGATGGCGGCAGGTTGAGACAAGGGCAGTACACGGTCTGGAAGGAGAAGGGCGCGCGGATTATAGCCGCCGGGCCCGCTACAATAGCGCCTACCTCTCGATTCGAATCGATCATGGAATATCTTGCTTTCTTTTGGGATGTCGTCGTGCATCTCGACCGGCACCTGGCGAGTTTGCTTGCCGAGTACGGCACCTGGGTGTACGCACTCTTTTTTCTGATCATTTTTTGCGAGACCGGCCTCGTCGTCACGCCGTTTCTGCCCGGCGATTCGCTTCTATTTGTTGCCGGCGCCTTGTGGGCGGCGAGCGATATGAACATTCATGCGCTGGCGGTCACCATTGTCGTCGCGGCCTTCTGCGGCGACAACGTCAACTACTTTATCGGGCGCAAACTCGGCCCGCAGGTGTTTCGCTGGGAGAGCTCGCGCTTCTTCAACCGCGCGGCGTTGGATAAGACCCATGCGTTCTACGAAAAGCATGGCGGCAAGACGGTCATCATGGCGCGTTTTATTCCACTGGTTCGCACGTTCGCGCCCTTTGTGGCGGGCATCGGCAAGATGTTCTATCCCCATTACATTCTGTTCAGCATCGTGGGTTCGTTTCTTTGGGTCGCCATTCTTGCGTACGGTGGGTATTTCTTTGGTAATGTGCCGCTCGTGAAGAATAATCTGTCGATGGTGATTGCCCTCATCGTGATTGTTTCGGTTGCCCCGATCGCCATTGAATATCTGCGCACCAAGATGCGTTCGGCACCATGATGAAGGGTGAACAGGACGTTGCATTGCCGCTCGCCGGTCTGGTGATGGTCGAGCTTGGCTCGAGCGTGGCGGCGCCGTTCGGCGCGCAGATTTTTGCCGACTTGGGCGCCGTCGTCCTCAAGGTGGAGACCAAGGAAGGTGGCGACGATGCGCGCTCCTGGGGGCCGCCGTTTTGGCATGGGGCGGGTGCGGCTTTTCAGACTTTGAATCGGAACAAATTTTCCGCTGCGCTCGATCTGAAAAATACCGCTGAGCGCGATGCGTTGGTGCGCTTCATTATCGAACGCGCCGATGTGGTGCTGCAGAACATGCGCCCAGGGCTGGTCGACAAGCTGGGCTTGGATGCCAAGACGCTGCGTGCCGCCAAGCCATCGCTGGTGTATTGCAATCTGGGTGCATTCGGCTCCAAAGGCCCAATGCGCCAGCACCCTGGTTACGATCCGCTCATTCAGGCGTTTGCCGGATTGATGAGCGTGACCGGCGAAGAAGGCCGTCCGCCGGTGCGCGTGGTGCCCTCGATTATCGATATGACCACCGGTATGTGGTCGGTCATCGGCATCTTGTCCGCGCTCCGGCAACGCGACGCGACCGGCGAGGGCTGCACCATCGACACCTCGCTGTTTGAGACCGGCCTTGCATGGATGAATTTTTCCGTGGCGAATTATCTGGCCAGCGGCAAGGTCCCGCGTCGCACCGGCACCGAGGCGGCGATGCTGGTGCCGTACAAAGCATACCAGGCGAGTGATGGGTATATGGTCATCGCAGCAGGGAATGACGGTCTGTTTCGGCGTCTAACTGAGGCGCTCGGGCATCCCGAGTGGGCCACCGACGTGCGGTTCAAAACCAATCCGGATCGTGTTCACCACCGCGAAGCGATCAATCGGCTTATCGACGAGGTGCTCGCTACCGACACCCGCGCGCATTGGACGGCAGCGCTCGAACAGGCGGGCGTACCCTGCGGGCCGCTGCAAACCACCGATGAAGTCGTGACGCATCCGCAAACCGAGGCGGTGGAAATGCTGCAATCGACCCCCGATGGCAAGATGCGCTTTGTCGGTATACCGATTCGCTTCGACGGCGAGCGCCCGGCCATGCGGAGCGGCCCGCCGACGCTGGGCGAGCACACCGGCGAAGTTCTGCGCTGAATGGCCCGCGCCTCAATTTTCCAACCCGATGCTAACCCCGATGACAAAGTTCGAAACGCTGAAAGTTGAACGCCAGGCAGGCGGTCTGATGCTGGTGACCTTGAACCGCCCCGACGTACGAAACGCCACCAACACGCAAATGGGCCGGGAACTGCGCGAACTCTTCGTACCGCTCAAGTTCACGCCGGGTGATGTGCGTTGCGTGGTCATCACTGGTGCGGGCGATAAGGCGTTCTGTGCCGGTGGCGACCTCAAAGAACGCAACGGCATGACCGATGAGACATGGCGTCTGCAGCATGCGATTTTCGAGGAAGCGTTCTACGCCATCATCGATTGCAGCGTGCCGGTGATCGCCGCGGTGAATGGCGCGGCGTTCGGCGGTGGCCTGGAGATGGCGCTTTGCTGCGATTTCATCTACGCAGTAAAGGGCGTTCGCCTTGCATTGACCGAAGTGCGCTTAGGGATCATGCCGGGTGGCTGCGGTACGCAAAACCTGCCGCGCGCGGTCGGTTCGCGCCGCGCCAAGGAACTGATCCTCACCGCGCAGCCGTTCACCGCCGAACAAGGCTATGAGTGGGGTCTGGTCAATCAGTTGTGCGAGCCTACTGAGCTCATGCCTGCGGTGCAGGCCACCGTCGAACGGATCTGCGAGAACGCGCCGCTCTCGGTGCGGCAGGCGAAGAAATCGATCGACTATGGCATGCAGATGGACATTCATTCGGCCATCGTCTTCGAAGTGCAGGCGTACGAGCGCATGATCAGCACCGAAGATCGGCATGAGGGCGTGCGCGCCTTCAACGAAAAACGCAAACCGAATTTCAAGGGGCGATGAGTGGCGAACGATGCGGCAATGATTTCGATCCCGTTTGGCAATGATCATCCGGAGATTCGCGATGCGATCCGCGCCATCTGCAAGAATTTTCCTGCTGCCTATTGGCGCAAGCTCGAAGATGCCGATGAGTACGCCGAAGAATTCGTGCAGGCGCTCACTGAAAGCGGCTATCTTGCCGCGCTGATCCCGGAAGAGTACGGTGGGTCGGGCCTGCCGGTGCGGGCGGCCGGCGTGATTCTCGAAGAGATCCACGTATCGGGCTGCAACGCGGCGGCTTGCCATGCGCAGATGTACATCATGGGCACGGTGCTCAGGCACGGCAATGCCGATCAGAAGCGCCGTTATCTGCCTGGCATTGCCAATGGCAAGTTGCGCTTGCAGGCGTTCGGTGTATCGGAGCCTACGACCGGTTCTGATACCACGCGATTGAAGACCCGCGCGGTACGGGACGGCAGCCACTACATCGTCAACGGTCAGAAGATCTGGACCAGCCGCGCCCACAAATCCGACCTGATGCTGTTGCTGGCGCGGACCAAGGCGCTCGAAGAATGTACCAGCCGCTCCGATGGCCTGTCGGTGTTTCTGGTCGATATGCGGGAAGCGGTCGGCAAAGGCCTGACGCTTCGTCGCATCGATACCATGGTGAATCACCAGACCAATGAAGTGTTCTTCGACAACCTCCGTGTGCCCGTCGAAAACCTGATCGGTGAGGAGAACCGCGGCTTTCGCTACATCTTGGATGGCATGAATGCCGAACGCATTCTCGTGGCCCATGAGTCATTGGGCGATGCGCGGTTTTTCATCAATAAGTCGGTGGAATACTCGAAGCAACGCGTCGTCTTCAATCGACCGATTGGCCAGAACCAAGGCGTGCAATTCCCGATTGCGCGGTCCTATGCCGAATGGAAAGCGGCCGATCTGATGGTGCGGACCGGCGCGGCGTTATTTGAAGCGGGGCAGCCCTGCGGCGAGGAAGCAAACATCGGCAAGCTGCTGGCAGCAGACGCCGCCTGGAATGCCGCGGAAGCCTGCATGCAAACCCATGGTGGCTTCGCTGTGGCCCGCGAATTCGATGTCGAACGGAAATGGCGGGAATGCCGATTGATGCAGATCGCGCCGATCTCCACCAACCTGATTCTCAGCTACATCGGCGAGCACGTGCTTGGCATGCCGCGTAGCTACTGATCGTCGCATGCGGTGAGGGCGGGGCGGCGAGCGTCGAGCGACTGCCGTTCGGATCGGCCGCGACATAGCGCTTAATGCCGCTCACGATCGCATGGGCCATGCGGTCCTGGTGCGCGTTGTCGCTCAGTTTGCGTTCTTCATCCGGATTGGTGATGAACGCGGTCTCCACGAGAATCGACGGAATATCGGGGGCCTTCAGCACCGCAAAGCCGGCCTGCTCGACCTGCTGTTTGTGCAGGGTATTGATGCCGCCGATTTCACGCAATACCGAGCGGCCGAGTTTCAAGCTGTCATTGATGGTCGCGGTCTGCGAGAGGTCAAGGAGCGTCTGGGCGACATGCCGATCCCGGCTGCCAAGATTCACGCCACCGACCAGGTCCGCCTCATTTTCGCGTTTGGCGATCCAGTTGGCGGCCACACTGGTTGCGCCGCGCTCCGATAAGGCGAAGACGGACGATCCGCGCGCATTGGGATGCACGAAAGCGTCGGCATGGATCGAGACAAACAGGTCGCCGCGCACGCGACGGGCTTTTTCGACGCGCGCTTGCAGCGGCACAAAATAATCATCGTCGCGTGTGAGGACCGCGCGCATGTTCGGTTCGGCGCCGATTATCGCGGCCAGTCGTTTGGCGATCGCCAGCGTCACGTTCTTTTCCCATGTACCGCGGGCACCGCGCGCACCGGGATCTTCGCCGCCATGTCCGGCGTCGACAACCACGGTGAACGTTCGCGATGGCAGTGGCTTCGGTCCACCTTTACCTGCTTGTACGTTGGGCGCCGTACGGGTGTGCTCGCGCGCTTTCCCATCGGGCTTGGCCACCGGCATTTCGGTGGCTGGCGGAGGGGCGGCGGTGTCAGCCCGCGGGGCAGGTGCAGACGTGGCGGGTGGCGCCGGCTCAGGCGCGGCGCTTTTTGCATCGTTCGCCTGCAGATCGAACCGCTGGTCGCTTTTTTGCAACAGCGCGAGGAGCGGATCGGGTGGATTCAACGGAAAGATATCGATCACCAAGCGATGGCCATAGTCGCCGAACGGCTTCAAGGAGAAGACCATTGGTTTTACCGTTGTCTTGAGGTCCAACACGACCCGGACGATGTCGGGTTTGAATTGGCCGGTTCGCACTGCGCGAATATAAGGGTCGTCGACATTGATTTTGCCGTCGATCTCACGCCTGAGACTGGCATGATCGACGTTCGACAGATCGAGGACCAATCGATCCGGATCGGCAACAAAACTCATCGTGTAGGCGATCGGATTGTTCGATTCAATCGTTACTCGCGTGTATTCCTGCGCCGGCCATGCGCGCACCGCTTTCACGATTTCCATCGCGTGCAGCGGCCATGCGAAGGCGCATAACGCTGCGAAGAGCGCGTACGCAATCACGTAGCGCGCGCTACATTGGGGGGCAGATTGCGTTCGAGTTGCAGCCGACACTGATTGCCTCGTTCTGTTGCCGCTTCGATGGTGACGTCACGTCCCTCTGCTGAGACAACGAATGTTAGCCAGAGGTCGGCGCCGGGTAATTGCGCGAGCGCTTTTTCCGGCCATTCGATGAGAGATATTGATCGACCTTCAAAATACTCGCGAAAACCACTCTCATCCCATTCTTCAGGGGTTTTGAGTCTATACAAATCAAAGTGATAAAAGTTTAACCTAGAAAGGACGTAAGGTTCAATCAGGCTGAAAGTCGGGCTTTTCACTGCGCCGGTATGGCCAAAGCCGGCAAGTAGGCCACGCACCAAGGTGGTCTTGCCCCCGCCTAGCGGTCCTGACAGGTAGATGATGCATCCTGGCTCGATGAAGCGTGCGAGCGCGGCGCCGAGCGCGCGCGTGGCCGATTCGTCGGGAAGATGCAATAGCATGATGGGCGGATGAATGTGCATGTCGAATAGCGAAACACCAGAGCGAACCTTGATCGATTCGATATCGAATGCCTCCGCGGCACGCTCCGACCTGGATCTTACGTCGCTTGCGACAGCGATCAAAGTATGGGGCCGCGATGCGGGCTTTCAGGCGGTCGGCATCGCTGATGTGGATCTGCGCGATGCCGAACCGGGACTGATCGCCTGGCTCGAAGGCGGCTGTCACGGCACGATGGACTATATGGCGCAGCATGGTACGCGCCGGTCGCGACCGGCGGAACTGGTGCAAGGTGCGATCCGTGTTATCTCAGCGCGCATGGACTATCTGCCCGACGCATCGTCTGCTGAGGTGGTGTTGGCCGATGGCAACAAAGCATTCATTGCGCGTTATGCGCTCGGCCGCGACTATCACAAGGTATTGCGGCAACGACTCCAGCAGTTGGCGAGCCGGATCGAGCGCGCGATCGGCCCGTTTGGCCATCGCGTCTTCACCGATTCAGCGCCCGTCATGGAAGTGGAACTCGCGAAGAAAGCGGGCATCGGCTGGCGAGGCAAACACACACTCCTCTTGTCGCGGGATGCCGGTTCATATTTCTTTCTCGGCGAAATCTATGTGGATTTGCCGCTGCCGGTTGATGCCCCGACGACCGAGCATTGTGGCTCCTGCTCGAAGTGCATCGATGCATGCCCCACCGGTGCGATTACCGGCCCGTATCGACTGGACGCCAGACGCTGCATTGCCTATCTCACCATCGAACTCAAGGAGAGTATTCCGATCGAGTTGCGGCCCTTGATCGGCAATCGCGTCTATGGCTGCGATGATTGTCAGATGGTGTGCCCGTGGAACTCGTTTGCGAAGGTTTCTGCCGAGCCTGATTTCCAAGTGCGCCATGGTCTCGATGCGGCCACGTTGGTGGAACTCTTTGCCTGGACCGCGGCGGAATTTCAGGCGCGGATGGCAGGTTCGTCGATTTATCGGATCGGCTATCAACGGTGGCTGCGCAATCTTGCGGTCGGGCTCGGTAACGCACCGACCGGCGATGCCGTGCTCAAGGCGTTGCATGCCCGGACGGACGACCCATCTCCCTTAGTGCGGGAGCATGTTGCCTGGGCGCTGTCCCGTCACACAGACACGATGGTAAAGTCAGCGGAATGATCTTTGGAGAAGGCAATGTCAAGCGTAGCCGTACCGGAACGAGAGTGGCCAGCGGAAGGGACCAGCCGCGCCCCCTATTGGGTATTCCATGACGCCGAGAATTACGCGCGCGAACAGGAGCGCATCTTTCGCGGGCCGGTCTGGCATTTCATCGGCCATGACGCCGAGGTGCCCGAGCCCGGTTCATTCAAAAGCACCCGTATCGGCGATTCGCCGGTCCTCATGGTGCGCGATGAAGAAGGGCAGTTGCGCGCCATACTCAATCGCTGTGCGCATCGCGGCAATCTCGTCTGCATGAAAGAAATGGGCAAGATCGATGAGCTGTACTGCGTCTACCATGCCTGGATCTACGACTTGAAGGGCAATCTCAAATCGGCGGCGTTTCGACGCGGCTTGAAAGGCGAGGGTGGCTTGCCGGCCGATTTCCAGCTGGCCGATCACGGCCTCAAGAAACTCCGCTGTGAATCATTCTGCGGCCTGGTCTTCGCGACCTACGACAACACGATCGCGCCGCTTGCGGAATGGCTGGGCGAGATCGGCAACGGCATTCGCCGCGTCATCAGGAAGCCCATCAAGATTCTCGGCTATGACACCCAGCGGATCGGTGCGAACTGGAAGAACTATCACGAGAATCCACGCGATTCGTATCACGCCAACATCTTGCATTCGTTCTACGGCACCTTCGGCATGTCGCGCCAATCGCAGGAATCGAAGATGTTTATCGATGCAAGTGGCAGGCATCAGTATTTTTATACCAAGCCAGGTACCGAGAAGGTCACCACCGACTACCAGGAAACCGCATCGAATCTGCGTTCGCATAATGAGAAGTACCGCCTCGAAGACACGACGCTCCTCAAATGGGAAGATGAAATCGGCGATGGCGTGAGCATCCAGATCCTATCGGCGTATCCCACGTTTGTGTTGCATCAGATCGGCAATAGCATGGCCACGCGCCAACTGGTGCCAAATGGCCCGCTGAGTTGCGATCTGCACTGGACGTATTTCGGTTTTACCGATGACACGCCCGCGATGCATGACATGCGTCTGATGCAAACGAATCTGGTGGGCTCAGCGGGGCTGGTTTCGATGGAAGATGCGGCGGTGTGCAACATGATCCGTCGTGCCACCGGTGGTTCGCTCGACGACGCGTCGATCATGCAAATGGGCGGCAAGGACCTGGAAAGCGGCGGCAGCTCGAAATTGTCCGAGCGCGGGCTGCGCAATTTCTGGCATACCTATCGTCTCGATATGGGGTTGTGAGATGGCCTCAATCGATGAACAATCATTGCGCGCCATTGAGTTCCTGCTTTACGAATGGGCACGTACGATCGATGAAGGTCGCCTGGAATCGCTCGCCGAATTGCTGATCGAGCGGGGCGAGTACAAGGTGGTGTCCCGCTTCAACGTCGATCGAGGATTGCCGGTTGCCCTCATCCACACCAAGTCGCGCGCCCAGTTGCGCGATCGCATCACCTCGATGCGGGTGGCTAACGTTTATGAACCGCACAACTATCGACATGCTGTTTCGGGGGTGCAGGTGATCGGTGCGTCGAATGGCGTCTACGAGGTGCGTGCGAACTACACCGTCATTCGCATCATGGACCACGATGGTTCGATGGCGTTATTCGCGTGTGGCCAATACCAAGACAAGGTGGTGTTCGAGGGCGGCACCGCGCTGTTCCAGCAGCATCAGGTGACGTACGATTCGCGCGCCATCGATACCTTGCTCGTGCTGCCACTGTAGCGGCGCTAGCGCGCCCGCGTGGCGAGCGTGATGCCAAGAAAAATCAAGGCCGCGCCAAACCAATGAAAGGCATAAAGCTCTTCGCCCAGTAATAGGACGGCTGCCGTGACTGAAAACACCGGTAACAGATAGCCGAACGCCGAGGCCCGTCCTGGTCCGACTGCCAACACCGCGCGGTTCCAAAACAAATTGGCGATGAGGGACGGGAACAAAGCGAGGATGAGCAGCGACCCCACTAGCCCTGCGCTCCACTGCACCGGGCCTGTTACGGCAGCCTCGATCGCAAGCATGGGAAGCAGCGATACGACGCCGCCGATCATCATCGTGGCAAGCGAGGCCATCTGCGACAGATGGGCCGACCAGCGCCGCAATAGATTAGTGAAGACGCCCCAGATCGCACACGCGATGATGATGGAGAAATCGCCCGGGCTTAAGCGGAATTCCAGGAGGGTCGCGAGTTCCCCTTTGGTCACGATGCAAATCACCCCGAGAAAAGAGGTCATCACGCCGGCCAGGCGCCCCGGCGACAGCCGTTCATGGGCCAGCGGAATCGCCAAGAGGATCGTGAGAATCGGCGTCACCGCGCTCAACAGGCTCGCGCTGGTGACGGTGGTGTGATGAATGCCGATGTAGGCGAATGCGGAATTCAATCCGCATGAAAAGGCGCCAAGAATGAAGAGCTGCCACCAATGGCTGCGAATTTGCGGCCATTCCCTAATTAGTGCGCGCGCCGCGAAGGGCAGCAGCATCATGAGTGCAAACAGCCACCGATAGAATGACATCATCACCGGTGGCATCTGATCGCGATAGGCGGCGACCATGATGTAGTTGAGCGACCAGAATAGCGAAGTCATCACCAGGAGCAGGTAGGCCTGATGATCGGTGATGCGGCGGGGCGAATTCAATGGAAGCGTCGGTTCGGAGCGGCGTTCAGTGCGATGCGACCACGGACTGGTCAATCAAGCATGCGCATTGTAACGACCGTCCTGTATTCTCTTTATTCTGTTTACATGCTTTTTTCGGATTGCCGGATGGAACGTCTAGTCGGTTGGTGCTTTTTTATCCTGACGGGCGTGGCGAGCGCGATGCCGGCCCATACGCCGGTGCCAGGCGGCATCGCGATCGTGCGACTCGGAGCGGCCTCACACGCGACCGAATCACCAGCGATTCACTTTCAAGGCCGCCGGGTGCTCGTCGTGCGCAACGCCAACGATTGGTTGGCAATCGTCGGTATTCCACTCGATACCAAACCGGGCACGGCGACGCTGGAGGTCGAAGGGTCGGGCGAGCGGCCACCGGTCACGCATTCTTTTGTCGTCGCGGCGAAGCAATATCCGGTGCAAAAACTCACCATTTCCGATCATCGCAAGGTGGATCCCCAGCCCGAGGACATGAAGCGAATCCTTCGCGAACAGGAGGTGATCACGAAGGTGCGCACCCACTGGGCACCCGGGGAGGCGGTGGATCTTGCGTTGATGCTGCCGGCGGACGCGCCGCTGTCTAGCCGCTTTGGACTGCGCCGCGTGTTGAACGGCCAGTCGCGCAATCCCCACAACGGCCTCGATCTGGCAGTCCCGCGCGGTACACCGATTCGCAGCACGGCGGCGGGCAGCGTGACCTTCGCGGGCGATTTGTTTTTTGCCGGCAAGACAGTGTTCGTCGATCACGGTCAGGGTCTCATTTCGATGTATGCCCATCTGGATGAAATCGGTGTGCGCGTTGGCGAGCAACTCGCGCGCGGACAGCGGCTTGGTCTGTCCGGCATGACCGGGCGCGTGACCGGCCCCCATCTGCACTGGACTATCTACCTGAACGGTACGGCGGTCGATCCGGAATATTTCATCCGGCCATGAGCGCCGGCGCGTTTGAATTCGTTGGAGGTAGTCAGCCAATGCATCGACCAACCACTACTGCCATGGCAGCCTGTGCACTCTTCGCGGCCTCCTTGCTCGCCGGCTGCGCGCAGACCGACGCCATCAGCACGAGCTACGAACCGGAGATCGGTCAGCTCGGCAAAGACTCGGTATGGGCGCCGACACCCGATCGCTTGATCGTGCGCATGTTGCAGATGGCCGATACGGGAACAAATGATGTGGTCATCAATCTTGGCTCGGGCTATGGCCGCATTCCCGTCACCGCCGCCAAACGATTTGGTGCGGGCGGCACCGGGGTCGAGTTCGATGCCGATCTCGTCGCCTATTCGAATCGTCTTGCCGCGCGGAACGGCTGCCGTAACGCGCGACGCCCTGAGCTACGTCATTAGCGGCCGATAGCGGATGCGCTGCGGCTTGTCGGCGTCATCGCCCAGGCGTTTGCGCCGATCGACGAGGTAATCGTCGTAGTTGCCCTCGAACCACACTACCTGGCTGTCGCCCTCAAACGCGAGGATGTGGGTGGCGATGCGATCGAGGAACCAGCGATCATGCGAAATCACTACCGCGCAACCCGGAAAATCGAGCAGCGCCTGTTCGAGTGCACGCAAGGTTTCCACATCGAGATCGTTGGTCGGTTCATCCAATAGCAGCACGTTGCCGCCGTTCTTCAACAACTTGGCTAGATGCACGCGATTGCGCTCGCCGCCAGATAACTCGCCCACCAGTTTTTGCTGATTGCCGCCTTTGAAATTGAAGCGACCGACATAGCCCCGGCTCGGTGTCTGGTAGTTGCCGACCTGAATCATGTCGGAGCCACCAGAAATTTCCTCAAATACGGTTTTCGAATCATCGAGTGAATCGCGACTTTGGTCGACATAGGAAAGCTTCACCGAATCGCCATGCCGCAGCTCACCGCCATCGGGTTTTTCCTGGCCGGTCAGCATGCGAAACAACGTTGTCTTGCCCGCGCCATTGGGGCCGATAACACCCACGATGCCACCCGGTGGCAGCTTGAACGACAAACCGTCGAACAACAGCTTGTTGCCGAACGCCTTGCGTAGATTGGTCGCTTCAATGACGAGGCCACCTAGGCGAGGGCCCGGCGGAATGTAGATCTCATTGGTTTCATTGCGCGCCTGGAATTCGGTGGAAGCCAGTTCGTCGAAGCGCGCGAGGCGTGCCTTACTCTTGGCTTGGCGCGCTTTCGGATTGGTTCGCACCCATTCCAATTCCTGCCGCATGGCTTTCATGAGGGAGGCTTCCTGCTTGGCTTCCACCGCGAGGCGTTGCTCCTTCTGTTCGAGCCATGAGGAGTAGTTGCCTTCCCATGGAATGCCGTGACCGCGATCGAGCTCGAGAATCCAGCCGGCCACGTTATCCAGAAAGTACCGATCATGGGTGACGGCGATGACGGTGCCCGGATAGCGCTCCAGAAATTGTTCCAGCCATTGCACCGACAGCGCATCAAGGTGATTGGTGGGCTCGTCAAGCAGCAGCATGTCCGGTTCCGACAGCAACAGGCGACACAGCGCGACCCGGCGGCGTTCGCCGCCGGAAAGCTTATCGACCTTCGCATCCCACGGCGGCAAACGCAGCGAATCGGCAGCGATATTGAGCCGCCGCTCGATCTCCCAGCCTTGCACGGCGTCGATCTTGGCTTGCAGATCGCCTTGCTCTTCGAGCAGCTTGTTCATTTCCTCATCGTCGAGGGGCTCGGCAAATTTGTCGCTGATCGCATTGAAGCGATTGATGAGGGCAAGAATGCCGGCGACGCCTTCCTCGACGTTGCCGCGGACATCCTTGTCCGGATCGAGTTCCGGCTCCTGCGAGAGCATGCCGATGCGCATGTTCGGATGTGGGATCGCCTCGCCATCGAACTGCATATCGATCCCTGCCATGATGCGAAGCAGACTCGATTTGCCCGATCCGTTGAGCCCCAGCACGCCGATCTTGGCACCTGGAAAGAAATTGAGGGAAATATTCTTGATGATGGTGCGTTTGGGCGGGACAACCTTACTCACGCGACGCATCGTGTAGGCGTATTGGGCCATGGGTTCCGGGTCTGCGGCGAAAGCCGCTTCAATGACGAATGAAAAAAATTGGTGCCGCTTGTCTGGATTGAACAGACGACCTACCGCTTACAAGGCGGTTGCTCTACCACTGAGCTAAAGCGGCGGGGGGCCGGGTGCACCGTGTGTGCGTCTGGCAAAGACAGAATTATAGGGAATCCCATCGCTTCGATCGGCAATCCCGGTAAACAATCGGGATCTGCTTCGAAATGCGCCCTCATCTGCCGTTAAGGCGGGCCTGATTGAAGGGATTTCGCAATGGGCTCTTATAATGCCAGGATCGAAATGAACGATATCGCGCAGATGGCGGCAGTGATAGGGTGGCTAGGCAGCGAGGGATCGGTTGGAAAACGAGGGGAAACATCCTCTCATACTCCCCTAAGCTTGGGCCGTTTTGTGTCATGTTGAAGCGGCCTCTAAGGGTTCTCGGGTTGATAGCGCAGCGCGCCGATCGCCTGTCAACGAAGGTACAACGATGCGCATCCTGGTGAGCAATGACGATGGTTACTTCGCGCCGGGCATTCATGCCCTGGTGGACGCGCTCTCGCCGATTGCCGAAGTCACCGTCGTCGCGCCGGAACGCGACCGCAGCGGTGCCTCCAGTTCGCTGACGCTGGATCGTCCGCTCACTATTCGCCGTACTGACAACGGGTTCTACTGCGTCAATGGCACGCCGACCGATTGCGTTCATGTGGCGGTGTCCGGATTCTTGTCAGAATTGCCGGATATGGTCGTCTCGGGGATCAATCTCGGACAGAATATGGGTGATGACACGCTTTATTCGGGGACTGTCGCGGCTGCCACCGAGGGCTATCTGCTTGGCATTCCGTCCGTCGCCGTATCGCTCGCCACCCGCTCAGCGCAGTATTTGCCGAGCGCGGCCCGCTTGGTGCGGGAATTGATCGAGCGGTTCCGGCGCGCGCCGCCCGGGGAGCCGGTGCTGCTCAACGTCAACATTCCGGCGGCGCACTACGATACATACGGCGCACCGGAAGTGACCCGCCTTGGCAAGCGTCACAAAGCCGAGTCGGTGATCAAGACCACCAGCCCGCGCAACGAGACGCTGTATTGGGTGGGTGCGGCCGGTCCCGCCGCGGATGCCGGACCCGGTACGGATTTTTATGCGGTGGCGGCCGGGCGTGTATCGGTGACCCCATTGCAGATCGATCTCACCCATCGCGAGCAGATGCCACTGGTGCGGGAGTGGCTGGCCCGATGACCGCCAGACCGTTTTCCATGGGATCAAGCGGGGAGCCCGGTGCCGGTATCGGCATGACATCGCAGCGTACGCGGGATCGCATGGTCCAGCGCTTGCGCGAAAAAGGCATTACCGATCAGGTCGTCCTCGATGCCATGGCGCGGGTGCCGCGGCACTTGTTCGTCGATGAAGCGCTCGCATCCAGGGCGTATGAGGATGTTGCACTGCCGATCGGCTTCGAGCAGACGATTTCGCAGCCCTATGTCGTGGCAAAAATGCTGGAAGCCATTCGTGGCGGCAATCCGATTGCGCGGGTTTTGGAGGTTGGAACGGGGTGCGGCTATCAGGCGGCTGTTTTGGCCGCGGTAGCGCGTGAGGTTTTCTCGATTGAGCGCATCAAAGCTTTATTGGAACGCGCACGCGCGAACTTGCGTCCGTTACGCTTGCCTAATCTTCGCCTCAAGTATGGGGATGGCCAATTGGGGCTCGCTGAAGCGGCGCCGTTTGATGGCATTGTGGTGGCGGCCGCAGCGGCATCGATGCCTCGCGAGTTGGCGGATCAATTGAATGTCGGTGCTCGCATGGTGTTGCCGGTGGGTACCACCTCGCAACAGCTCATCGTCGTCGAACGTACCGCTACGGGATTTACCGAGCGAAAACTGGATCTGGTCCGCTTTGTGTCATTGCGGACGGGGAGGGAATAGTGCTTAGCGTTGCAAGGATATTGCGCATCGGTGTCGTAGGCATGATGGCTTTGGTGGTCGCGGCCTGCGGAAGCAGCGTGCCCGCGTCGATTGCAGATCGCAAACCGGGCGTGGCATCGCCCGCATTGCCGCCTTCGGCAGCAACGAAGCCTGCCACGCCCGTTCCGGTGACCCCACCCGTTGCCGTGCCGCAGGTTCCGACCGAGCCGCAGGTCGAAGTGAAACCGATCGCCGCACCGCCCACCATCGAAGCGCGACCGATTGAAGTGCGGCCAATCGAAGTGCGACCGCCCACCGCGCCGGTGCCTGTTCCGGAGACAGCACCGCCCGCGATCCCCGCACAGAAACCATCGGCAGCGAGTCTACGCGCCGAACTGAAAACCGAACCACGCGCATTCAAAGCGCCTTACAGCGATGAAGCGCTCGCGGCAATGCAGCGTGGGGACGGTCGCGAGGCGTCCAAACCGGAGGCGCGCGCACCCGCGACCGAGGTCAAGCCACCGCCCGTGACGATCGCCAAGCCCGAAGCCGTACCCGTCGATCCAGATGCAGTTGATTGGATGTGGCCAACCGGTGGCCGTGTGATCGAATCCTTCGAAGCCAACGCCAAGGGCCTCGCCATTGCGGGTCGGCTAGGCGATCCGGTGATGGCGGCCGGCGGTGGCCGCGTCATTTTTATCGGGAACGGCCCGCCCGGTTACGGTCAGCTCGTGATCATCAAGCATAACGATACGTTCATTTCTGCCTACGCCCATAACAGTCGCATCCTGGTGAAGGAAGGCGCTGCGGTGAAACGCGGGCAGAAAATTGCCGAGGTTGGCGCGAGCGACACGGACCGGCCGAAGCTGCACTTCGAGATCAGGCGTGCGGGTAAGCCGGTCGATCCGGCTGCACACCTGCCGGAGCGTCGCTAAGCAATCACTGAACAAGGGGGCTTGTTGGGGATGAAGGCCCCCCCAACCCCTCCATTACCCCTCGTAACTCTCTGAAAAATTTGGTCACGCTGATTGCGCGAGATAGCTTAAACAGCGTTTCCCTAAGCCTCACCGCGAAGCACAACGTCGCGTGGCGTCCCGCCTGCCCGATCGCTCTCCGCCGATCACTGTCCCGGTGGTGGTACCGGCTGTATCGGCGGACTCATTTTCGCTTTCACCGCCTCAGCCAGCGCATTGACCGACATCGCATAGAAGCTCGATTGGTTGTAGCGCGTGATGACGTAGAAATTCTTGAGACCGATCCAGAATTCCGACGGTTTGTTCGGTGTTTCGAACTCGATGAGGGCGCATAGCGCGTCTTCGTTGACGGGTTGGTTCAAGGCGGCTCCGTTCAACGTGATGCCGTATTGATCGAGTTCGCCGACTCGAAAGCGCGGCTCGATCCCGGCGGACAACGGCAGTTGGTGCGCCTCACCGGTCAAGCTGACCGGAAATGCAACCGGCTCATTGGGTTGCCAGCCGTGCTCGGAGAGGAAATTGCCGACACTGCCAATGGCATCGACCACGTTATTCACCAGATCGCGTCGCCCGTCGCCATCAAAGTCGATCGCATAGCGAAGATAGCTGCCGGGCATGAACTGTGGGATGCCAAGCGCACCGGCATAGGAGCCTTTCAGGGCTTCCACATCGGTGCCGGTTTCTTTTGCATAGACGAAAAAGTATTCCAGTTCGCTGCGGAAAAACGCGCCGCGCCGCGGGTAGTCGAACGCCAGGGTCGTGAGCGCATCGAGGACGCGCCATGAGCCGGTATTCTTACCGTAGTTGGTTTCAACACCGATAATCGAAACGATGATCTCCGGTGGAATGCCGAACCGTTCATGAGCGCGGACGAGCGCGGCCTGATTGGCCGTCCAGAATTGCACGCCCTCGTCAATACGGGAGGACGTCAGCGTGCGGCCGGCGTAGGCTTTCCAGGATCGCTGGCTAGGCGGGAGCGGTTCCATCCATCTGACGATGGTCGCCTGATGCTTTGCCTGGCGCAGGGACTTCAGAATGCTGGCTGCTTCCAGCTTGTGGCGCTTGGCGATCTGATTGGCAAATTCAATCACTTCCGGCCGATCAGCGTAGGGGGTGCGCGCCGACGCTGCGCCGGCGATCGCAATGGCGAAGGCCGCAAGGAAAGCGCGAACGAACGGTGGGCGAATGGATGGCACCATGGTGGCCTTTGCTTCCTGCTCCTCGTTGCTGAAGGACGGAGATTACTACGTGGGCCATGGGGAGGATTTGCGGAATGTCCTCAACCATCGTGCGAACCGATCGGATTAGATATTCACTGACCGGATGGCGCGGGCCAAAGCGTTGATCGCCTGCTGGCCGCTTGCCTGTCCATAGCGTAATTCAATGTAAAGCGTCGCGACATGGTGGATGCTATCCAGCGCGTCGGGATGCGCACTGGCCGCGCGCCTTGCAAAATAGAGCGGCCCTTCGGCCGGCCCGCGGACCGTTCCCGCCATTGCCAAACGCCGGCAGAACTTGAGCCAAAGCCGCTTGATCGGATCGCGTGGCGGTCTGCTCCGCAAGATGAGCGCGGTGACGATGAGCAGCCCGATCGACACCGCGATGAAGGTGGCATGCAACAGCGTTTGCATCGATACGGAAGGCATCCCCAGTTGCTGCAACAAGCGCTGTTGCCGGATGGCATCGTAGCCGAGCACCCATTGATTCCAGTTGTTGAGCAGCGCTTCCCAGTTGTGGCGCAATCCCGCGAGAAACGGTATATCGGGGCGGATCATGAAGGGCAGCGATTCCGAGAGCGGGACCGCGGCTGCGAGCCCGGCTTCGACGCGCGCCGGCGCTGCGCTCGCGGTGGGGTCGATGCGTATCCAGCCGCTGTCTTCCAGCCAGACTTCTGCCCAGGCATGCGCATCGGCCTGACGCACCGTGACATTGCCATCGATCGGATTGATGGTGCCGCCTTGATAACCGGTCACGACGCGTGCCGGAATGTTGGCGGCGCGCATCAACACGACGAACGCGGAGGCAAAGTGTTCGCAGAATCCGAGTTTTGTCTCGAAAAGAAACTCATCCACCGTATGCCGTCCGAGCATCGGCGGTGCGATCGTGTAGCGAAGTCCCTGTGACGCAAAATAGACGGCGGAGCGCTCAATGATGGCGTGGTCGCTGCGGAGTTGCTGGCGCCACGCTGTACCGAGCGCGATCGCCTGCGGATTGAAACCCTCGGGGAGCGCAAGCGCGGCGCGCAGCTCCGTGGGAGTGGTGCCATCCCGCGTGCGGTACTGCAACGATGAACTGACCCGGTACCGTAAGCGGTTCCGAACGGCCTTGTTGGCGAGGAGCTGGTGGTCGGACGTCACATAACTGCCAGGCGGCAGTTGCGTCGGCATCTCCAGCGCAAACAGCCAGTGTCGGTCATGCGGCTTGACGGTGACTTCATAGTCAACGCGCTGTCCCATCGGTACGGCGACATGGGTGGAGCTATCGATCTTGTCGTTGCCCGCCCAAGTGCGTCCATCGAACTTCGGGAACACCGGACCGCGCCAGTAGAGCAAGGAGCGAGGCGGTGGCGCTGCATCGAATTTGGCGCGAAACGCGATCGTATCGGACTGCGACAGCCGGCTCACCGTGCCCGGTGACATCGAATCGGAGAGACCGATGGTCGCGCCGCGGCTGAGATCGGGCAGCGCCCAGATCGGCCCATCGAACCGCGGAAACAAAAGAAACAGCGCAACGGCGATCGGTGCGCCTTGCGCCACCATCCATGCACTCGCTTTGAATGTTTGCTGCCACGACAATTGCGATGCGTTGAAGCCCACTAGCGCTGCGGTGAGCACGATCACCGTGGCGGCCATATGCAAGCCGGTTGCCGGCGTCTGACTGAAAAAGAAATTGGTGAGCAAGAGAAAGTAGCAAAGGAACGTCACGACGACCGCGTCCCGTTCATTTCTCGTTTCCAGCATCTTGAGGCCGAGGAAGAGGACGAGCAT
Organism: Betaproteobacteria bacterium; assembly: GCA_009693235.1. Lineage (GTDB taxonomy): Bacteria > Pseudomonadota > Gammaproteobacteria > Burkholderiales > SG8-39 > SHXR01. Next base: position 22,329 of record SHXR01000010.1, read on the forward strand.
CGATACGCCGACATCGCGGCCGATCAGCGTCCGGTACTGGGTCTAGATGGCAAAGACACTGGCAACGACCAGCGCGAGCAGCAACCATTTACGCGGCAGCGGATCGCTGCGAACGGCCAGCCGGGTCCGCCAGATAATCATCGCCGCAACGATCACCACGATCCAGACGGGCAAGCGCGCGATTTGCGGCGCCAGCGCGAGCGCGATGCCGAACAGCAGAATTGAAAAGTTAGTGGCCGATACCGCCATCGAAAACCGCCAGTGCTTTGAGGCATTGATTGCGATGGCCAAGACCGCGACCGGGCTCAATATCCGTGTCGGGAATGGCCAGACCGTAACTCACCTGCGAGGCTTCCGCCTGGATGATCCAACCTGCCAGGAGTGACAAGCGCGATTCGAGATCGAGACGCAGTGGCAGTGACGACCAAGCGAAGACGAGCTCGGTGGCACCCTGGGTTGAGAATTGCTTGGTCACCAATTCGTCTGACCGGGCCGTAATTTTCCAAGCGATATGCCGTGGGGAGTCACCCGGCTGGTAGGCCCGCAACGCGGCGAAGTCTTCGCCGCCCGCGCCGAGGTCGATGGCGTGACCGTCACGTGGCATCGGCAGTTCAGGCGGCAGCGGTGTGATCTCCGGGCGCGGATAGACGAGGACCTGCACATCGGGGTGGATCGGACTCCAGGCGCGAAAAGCCCAAACGGATAGCGTGTCTGAACGGTCACCTTGCCAAGCGAAAGCCAACCGCGGTGCAATGCCGGTGCCACGATCGATACGGTTGCCCATCCCGCTTTACCAACATCAAAGCCCGCCACGCGATCGTCCCGTACTGCCTCGAGCGAATGACGCGCAAATGGATAGAGATTCTCGACGTGCATGATGAATTGCGTTTCGTCACCGGCAAACACCGGTTCCGATCGACCCATGGTGATGCGAAGGCCGATGACATTACGAAACGTATTGACGAGTCCGACGATGGAAACGCCGGCCAGCAGAAAAGTGAGTGCAAAGCCAAGGCCAAGCGCGTAATTGGTCGAGCCCACCACCATCAGTATCAGTGCAATGCCGAAGGTGAAGCCATGTAAGGTCGGCAGGATAAACAACCGCCGATGCCGCAGTGTGATGGGCATCGCATCAATGCGCCGGCGCCGGGTGAGGAACAGGAACAATTCCGAGCGTTCGAGGAGGCGCCGGACCATTGTCTTCTCAGCTCTTTCGCCGGATTGCGAAGATAGTGTGGGATCGCCCTGATTACCCGGTCGAGCCCGCAATGAATGCAATGTCGGCATCCTCTGCGCGGTGAGGGCGTGGTTGCCCGGCGCTATGGAATGCCGACGGCGTGGAGCATGCCCACGACCGACTCGGAGCTGGTGCGTTTCACGCCGTTTAATTTCGGCACGAGGCGATGACTGGCGATGCAGGGCAGCACCGCCTGTACATCTTCCGGGATCACTATGTCGCGACGTGCGAGCAGCGCCCAGGCCCGCGATGCGCTGAGGAGCGACAGTGCCGCACGTGGAGAAAGTCCTGCGGTGAATTCCGGTGCGCGGCGCGTGTGATCGACCAGCGCTTGCACGTAATCGATAAGGGCCGGTGCGGCATGGACGCGTCTTGTAAGCGCCTGCATCTCCGCCAACTCACCGGGCTGCATGCAGGGCGTGAGGTTTTGCACCAGCTGCCGGCGTTCGACGCCTTGCAGCAATGCGCGTTCGGCGTCGCGGTCCGGATAACCGAGTTCGATGCGTATCAGGAACCGGTCCAGTTGCGACTCGGGCAATGGAAACGTGCCGATCTGATGCGACGGATTCTGGGTGGCAATCACAAAAAACGGTTCCGGCAGCGCCCGCGTTTCACCTTCCGCGGTGACTTGGTGTTCTTCCATCGCTTCGAGCAGCGCGCTTTGCGTTTTCGGCGTGGCCCGGTTCACTTCATCGGCTAGCACGACCTGCGAAAAAATCGGGCCGGGATGAAATTTGAATGAACCGTTGTTGCGATCGTAGACCGAGACGCCGACGATATCGGTGGGGAGCAAATCACTCGTGAATTGGATGCGATGGAAATCAAGGCCGAGCGAGCGCGCCAACACAGGGCGAGGGTGGTCTTGCCAACGCCCGGGACGTCTTCAATCAGCAAGTGGCCGCGCGCCAGAATGCAGGCGAGCGCGAGTCGAATCTGCTTTTCCTTACCGAGGATGACGCTGCCGGCTTGCTGAATTACGCGCTCGAGTGCGGCGACGGACATGATTGGGCGATGACAGGGGAGTGCAGGTGGTTAGTAGAAGAGGCCGTATCAACATGGCGCCAAACTGACCCATCTTAGCGGCGCATGAGCGGATCGCTTCCTTCATTTCGAAACCGATTCTAAGTGGGGCACGGTAAGATTCGACGCGGAACCTCCGAAAAATGCGCATTATGCGACAGCCCGTATGCAAACCGCCTTGATCACCCATGCTGCATGCCTTCGCCACGATATGGGCGCGCAGCATCCCGAATGTCCGGCACGGCTCTCTGCCATCGAAGACCGCTTTATCGCGGTGGGGCTCGCATCCCTATTGGCGCGCTTCGAGGCGCCGCTTGCCACGCCGGAGCAACTGGAACGGGTCCATCCGGCCGGTTACATCGATGCGATTGAGGCGGCGGCACCTGCCAAAGGGCTGATTCATCTCGATCCGGATACCGCGATGAGTCCGGGGACGTGGGAGGCGTCGCTACGCGCGGCCGGCGCCGCGGTGCTCGCCACCGATCTTGTGATTGGGAAACAGGTCGCCAATGCGTTTTGCAGTGTGCGTCCGCCCGGTCATCACGCGATGCGCGCCCGCTCGATGGGGTTTTGCCTTTTTAACAATGTGGCCGTCGGCATCATGCATGCCATTGCACACCATGGTCTTAAGCGGGTTGCGGTGATCGATTTCGATGTGCATCACGGCAACGGGACCGAAGATATTTTCTCAGGCGATGAGCGGGTCTTGATGGTGAGCACGTTTCAGCATCCGTTCTATCCCTACAGCGGTACCGAGGCGGTCGCCGCAAACATGGTGAACATTCCGCTGCCATCAGGCAGTGGCAGTCGCCCGTTCCGCGCCGCCGTCGACGATGATTGGATGCCGGCGCTTGAAGCCTTTGCGCCGGAAATGCTCTTCATTTCGGCGGGCTTCGATGCCCATGCCGATGACGACATGGCGATGCTGCGCTTTGCCGATGCCGACTATCGTTGGGTCACCGAACGGCTGATGGGCGTTGCGGGCCGCTTCTCAGCGGGGCGCATCGTATCGATTCTCGAAGGCGGCTACGACCTTCCCGCGCTAGGGCGAAGCGCCGAGCAGCATGTGCGGGCGCTAGCCGGTTTGTAGGGCTTGCGCGCGATTGGCGGTCAAGGCGAGGATGCTGCCGACCGCGGATTCGATCGCGGCCTGATCGAGATCGGACAAGATGATCGCTTCTGCATTGGGCAGTTGGCTGAAGTTGCGATCCATCGAGCTTTGGTAGGCCGGGTCGTAGTGGTTCTCCAGCATGTCCTGCACGAAGGCGGCCCAATCGCCCCGCTCACCGAGTGACTTCCAGCGATCGATGACCGCGCGTGGATAAAGCGTGGTGAGCATATCGAGGCGCGCATGCAACGCGGGCGGGTCATTGACGAAATGACGATACTCACGCAGCAGAAACGCCACCCGCGCGCCGACTGTTGCAGCGATCCGAATGCAAGGGGATTGACGCATCGTCGTCATCAACGCATCCGGAACGTGCAGCTCACCCACCTTCTTGCTTTCGGATTCGACGAAGACCGGCCGCGACGGATCGAGTTTGCGCAATTGACCCCAGACCATTGATTCGAACCTGCGCTGCGGCGGTTGCGCCGATGCGAGCGGTAGTCCGAGCACCGAGCCGCGATGATTGGCCAACTGCTCCAGATCGAGGACCTGCGCACCTCGCCTAGCGAGCGCTTCCAGGATGCGGCTTTTGCCGCTGCCGGTTTCCCCGCACACCACGACATAGCGAAATTCCAGCGGTAGGGTTGCCAGTGCGGCAAGGACAGTGCGGCGGTAGGCCTTGTAGCCGCCGTCGAGGGTCGCGGCCTGCCAGCCGATCTCACGCAAGATATGTTTTAACGCGCTGCTTCGCTTGCCGCCGCGCCAGCAATACACGAGCGGACGCCATTCCTTTGGCCGCTTGGCAAAGTCCTGTTCGATATAACCGGCAATGCGCCTGGAAATGAGGGCGGCACCGCGCACTTTCGCTGCAAACGGGGAGACCTGTTTATGCAAAGTGCCGACTTCGGCGCGCTCGGCGTCGTCCAGCACCGGAAAATTCACCGCGCCGGGGACGTGATCGTCAGCGAATTCACTGGGCGAGCGGACGTCGATGATCTCATCGAAAAGACTCATCTCGGTCGTGGCGACAACGTCGGGAGATTTCATTGCGGCTTGCAGGGGTAAGCGGACATGAACGCGTCGGGCGGGCAGATTCTATCTATATAATCTGCGGACACCCTGCCACCCGCCATTCGCATACACCACTTACCATGACTGCGCCCGAAAAACTTCCCGTCCGCCTGACCCAGTTCAGCCACGGCGGCGGTTGAGGCTGCAAGATTGCTCCGTCCGTGCTGTCGGAGATTCTTGCCAAGCTTCCCAACCGCATCCTGCCCAAGGAATTGCTCGTCGGCATCGAGTCGAGCGATGATGCGGCGGTGTATTGGTTGAACGACGAACAGGCGCTGGTCGCCACCACCGATTTTTTCACGCCGATCGTCGATGATCCGTTCGACTTCGGGCGCATCGCCGCGACCAACGCGATCTCCGATATCTACGCGATGGGCGGCCGGCCGATCATGGCCCTTGCGCTGGTCGGCATGCCGGTCGACAAGCTGCCGGTCGAAGTCATCCAGCAGGTGCTCGCGGGTGGTGAATTCATCTGCGCCGAAGCAGGTATTCCGATCGCCGGCGGCCATTCGATCGATGCGCTCGAGCCGATCTATGGATTGGTCGCGCTTGGCCTCGTGCATCCGAAGAAAGTGAAGCGCAATGATCGTGCGCAGGCGGGCGATGTGCTCATCCTTGGCAAGCCGCTTGGCGTGGGCGTGATGTCAGGCGCCATCAAGAGCGGCAAGCTTTCACCCGAGGGCTATCGCACGATGATCCGATGGACCACCAAGCTCAACACGCCCGGCACGCGCTTGAGCGACATCGAAGGCGTGCATGCGCTCACCGATGTCACCGGTTTTGGCTTGGTGGGTCATCTGCTTGAAATTGCACGGGGCTCAAAACTTCGTGCCACCGTCGAGTTCGACCGGCTTCCACTGATCGCCGAGGCCGTTGCATTGGCCAAGCAAGGCGTAAAGACCGGCGCATCCGGACGCAATTGGTCTGAATACGGCGCGCAAGTCACAACGCCCGCGGGGTTCGAGCCATGGCAACAAGTGCTGATGACCGATCCACAGACTAGCGGCGGCTTGCTGGTGGCGTGTACTGAGGATGTCGTCAATCAGGTGATTGCGGAGTTCATTAAAGACGGCTTCGCCGAAGCATGCCGCATCGGCAGGTTGGAGCGGGGGGCGGTGGGGATGGTCGTGACATAGAGGGGTCCTTCGCGCTTGCGAACCGCTGCCTCGTCATGCCGTCGCCATCCCTTGGCAAATTTCCTTGCCAAATTTTGCCAAATCCCCTAGTCTTTAGCCATGAGTACGATGAATATCTCATTGCCGGAAGCGCTCAAGGATTTCATCGATGAGCAGGTCAACCAACGCGGTTATGGCACCAGCAGCGAATACGTTCGGGAGCTGATCCGTAGGGACCAGGATCGACTGCGGTTGCGTGGATTGTTGTTGGATGGTGCGGCTTCCGCTCCGGCAGCGCCTGCCGAAGCCGCCTACTTCGATGCGCTGCGTAATCGGGTCCGCAGTCGAGTGAAGGCTCGCGCTCGCAAGTGAAAGCGAAGCCCGTCGTGCCGCGAGAATTGGTCGGGCAGGACATCGATAGGGCGATCGAGCACTACCTGAATGAGAACGCCGCGCACGCGGCGCACGACTTCATCGATGCGTTGGAGCAGGCATTCAACCACTTCGGACGTCATCCAGCGACGGGCTCACCGCGATACGCACACGCGTTGCACATTCCAGATTTACGGTGCTGGCCATTGACGCGCTACCCATACTTGGTTTTCTACATCGAGCGCAGTGACCACGTTGACGTTTGGCGGGTATTGCACGCGCACCTTGACATCCCAGCGTGGATGAAAGCGCCGGACGACGTATGACGCAGTCCTTTGCGCAGCGCTCAATTGGCCGCAACGGCCAAGCAGCGGCAAGCGATAACATTGTCGCGACAGTCGTCGGAAGACGCTCAAGCGCGACGATGGACCACATCAAACAACATCAACGCACATGACCAATCAACCCGCGCTTCGCTCCACGCTCACTTGCCCGCGCTGTGGCGCCGCAAGCGAAGAACTTATGCCCACCGACGCCTGCATGTACTTTCATGAACGCAAGAGTTGTCACGCGCTGCTGCGGCCAAACGCCGGCGATTGCTGCGTCTTTTTCTCGTTTGGTAGCGTCAAATGCCCGCCGATACAGTTGTCGGTGGATTGCTGCGTTCGCCCCTCGAACGCGTCGCGGTGATCCATTCGCTGCTACTTTCGTACCATCGGCGCGAGTTCCTTCCACACCGTCTCGAGAATGAGTGGTTGCGCGTCTGCGGTTGGATGAAGATTGTCCGACTGAAAGTACTGATTCTTATCGGCGATTACGGCAAGCAGGAAGGGCACCAGCGCAGTCTTGTACTGGCGTGCCAGTTCGGTGAATACGTTGGCGAATGCCTGCGTGTATTGCGGACCGTAGTTGGGCGGCATCTGCATGCCGACCAGCACGACGCGTGCCTTGGCGGACTGCGCGGCCTTGATGATGGCGGTCAGATTCGTTTTCAGCTGCTGAATCGGCAGCCCGCGCAATCCGTCATTGGCGCCTAGCGCAAGAACCACGATATCCGGCTTATGTTGACTTAGCGTCCGTTCGATGCGTGTTGCACCGCCCGCGGAGGTTTCACCGCTGATCGAGGCGTTGGCGACGTTATAATGAATTTTCTCCTTCGCTAAGCGTTCGGCGAGCAGCGATACCCAGCCCTGATCGCGTGCCAGCCCGTAGGCGGCGGACAGGCTATCGCCGTAGACGAGTACCGTGCCGGCCGCTTGTGCCGTGCAGGTAAAGCTCCATACTATCCATACCAGTAAGCATTGCATCGACCATCGCACGCTCTTCATGCCATTCTTCATGTCATCTGGTCCTCAAAAAATGGTTGCAGCCGCCGGTCTCGGCAAATCGGTGCCGATTGCGCACTTGCCCGGTTCCGGCGCGAATGCGCATCGTACGCTTACGATTTTGCAGAACATCAACCTCGAAATATTGCAAGGTGAAGCGGTTGCGATTGTCGGGGCGTCCGGTTCCGGGAAATCGACCTTGCTTGGACTGCTTGCCGGCCTTGACGTTCCAAGTGCCGGGACGGTGCGCCTGGAAAATGATGACCTGTTTCAGTTGGATGAAGACGGTCGTGCGCGCCTCAGAGCCGCAAAAGTTGGCTTTGTGTTCCAGTCGTTCCAACTGTTGCCCGCATTCACCGCGCTGGAAAATGTCATGTTGCCGCTGGAACTGGCCGGGCGGCCCGATGCGCGCAATGATGCGGCCGCCATCCTGACGCGTGTTGGCTTGGGCGAGCGGCTTGGCCATTATCCGAAATATCTTTCCGGTGGTGAGCAGCAACGGGTCGCCTTAGCGCGCGCCTTTGTCGTGCGTCCAAAGGTGCTCTTCGCCGACGAGCCCACCGGCAACCTCGATGCGCAGACCGGTGCGACGATTATCGATCTATTGTTTGAACTCAATGCCGAGCGCGGCACCACATTGATTTTAGTGACACATGATGAGGCGCTGGCTAAGCGCTGTGCACGCGCCGTGCGTTTGGTTGCGGGGTGCATCGCGCAATGATCGGGCTGCGCTTTCTGTATCGGGACTGGCGCGCCGGCGAACTTGGCATTCTCGTCATTGCCATCGTCATCGCGGTCACCAGCATCACCTCCGTCTCGTTTTTCGCCGATCGCGTGAATCAGGCGCTGCTGCGTGATGCCCATCAGTTATTGGGGGGCGATGTGCTGTTGATCGCCGACCGGCCTTGGGACGGCGCCATTGAGCGTGAAGCCAGGGCAAGGGGATTGGCGGTGGCCACCAGCACCAACTTCATCAGCATGGCGCGCGCGGGTGACAGCGCGGAGCTTGCCGCTGTCAAAGCGGTATCAGAAGGCTATCCCCTGCGTGGTCGATTGCGGATTGCCGATGCACCGCTCGTCGGCGATCGCGAAACACGTGCCATTCCGGCGGCAGGCGTGGCATGGGTTGACGAGCGTTTGGTCGGCGCGCTTGGCATCGGCGCTGGTCAATCGCTCGAGCTGGGCAAGACTGGCCTCAAGATCGACGCCATCATCACCCAAGAGCCTGATCGCGGCGTGTCATTTTTCAACCTTGCACCCCGGGTGCTGATTAACCTTGTCGATCTCCCCGCCACCGGACTCATTCAAACCGGTAGCCGCGTTACTTTCCAGATCTATGTCGCCGGCGAGCGGCCTGCGATCGAGTCGTTTGAAGCCTGGGCCAAAACCAAGCTCGATCGCGGTCAGAGTCTGCAAAGTCTGGCCAACGCCCGGCCGGAAGTGCGCGCTACGCTTGACCGCGCTGAGCAATTTCTCGGCCTCACTGCTTTGCTGGCGGTGATTCTTGCGGCGGTGGCAATTGGTCTGGGAACGCGACGCTATGTTGCGCGACACCTGGATGGCTACGCGGTCATGCGCTGTTTGGGCGCCACGCAGGCGCGGCTCTTTCGGCTGTGCATGAGCGAGTTCATCATCCTGGCACTGGTAGCGAGTCTAATGGGCTGTCTGCTTGGCTTGGCGGCGCAAGCGTTGATCGCCTATTGGCTGTCCGAATTGCTCGGTGCGTCGCTGCCCGGTCCGTCGCTCGCGCCAATGCTCCAAGGATTGGCGGCCGGGGTGCTGCTGCTGGTGGGTTTTGCAATGCCCCCTTTGCTTGCGCTCAAGAATGTACCGGCACCGCGCGTGATCCGACGCGATGCCGGTGCCCCGCATGCCGGCGCATTGGTAGCGTATGGCACGGCGTTGGTCGCACTCGCGTTGCTACTCATCTGGCAGGCCGGTAGCGTGAAGCTCGGCCTCACCGTTCTCGGTGGATTTATTGGCGCCTTACTCGTGTTCGGGTTGGTGGCGTTTGTCGTAGTGCGCGGTTTGGCGCACGCGGCCAAGGTGTTGCCGTTATCGATTCGGTTCGGCATTGCCAACATGCGCAGGCGGGAACGCGCGAGCATCGTGCAAATCGTCGCGCTGGCGATTGGGTTGATGGCGATTCTCATGTTGAACTTCACCCGAGGCGATTTGATCGATGCATGGCGCGCCAAGACACCGACCGGCGCACCCAATCGATTTGTGCTGAACATTCAGCCCGATCAGCTCCAACCGGTGCGTGAGTTCTTTACCGCAGAGCGTATGGCACCACCCGCGATCTACCCGATGGTGCGTGGCCGGCTGATTGCCATCAACGGCAATGCGATCGATGCCGATTCGCTCGACGAGCGCGGCAAGCGGCTGGTCGAGCGCGAGTTCAATTTGTCGTACCTCGAAACATTACCCGCGCACAACCGGATAGTGAGTGGGCGTTGGTTTGACGAGGGTGATTTGAAGGCGGGCGCCGCCTCGATCGAAGAAGGGATCGCCAAGACGCTCGGCGCGAAACTCGGCGATGTGCTCACCTGGTCGGTCGCCGGGGAGAAAATCGTGTCGCCGATCACCAATGTGCGCAAACTCGATTGGGATTCGGTGCAGGTCAATTTTTTCGTCATCGCGACGCCCGCGCTGCTCACAGGTAGTCCCACCAGTTTCATTACCAGCATGCATGTGTCGTCCGCCGATGCGAACGCGATGAACCGCCTGTCGAAGGCTTTTCCGAATCTGACCATCGTCGATATGAGCGCGATTTTGCGGCAAGCATTGAGTGTCGTGGAGCAGGTGGTGCGAGCGGTGCAGATGGTGTTTCTGTTCGCGCTTGGTGCGGGCGTGTTGGTGTTGTATACCGCGCTCCTCGCCACCCAGGATGAGCGGGCGCAAGAGACCGCGATAATGCGCACGCTCGGTGCCTCGCGCGCTCAGGTGCAGCGTGCCCAACGCATCGAGTTCCTCGCCATCGGCTTGATCGCGGGAATGCTTGCTGCCATTGGCGCGACGGCGATTGAGGCGCTGCTCGCAGCACAGGTGTTCCAACTGACCCACACGATCAATCTTTGGATTTGGTTGGCGGGGCCGGCGGGCGGTGTGTTACTGGCGGGGTGGAACGCTTGGTCCGGTGCCAGGGCGGCCACGCGACTGCCGCCGGTCGTGTCGCTTCGTGAAATTTAGCGTTACTGACCGTTGGTCGCCGGATCAGCGGCTTGAGCACAACGGCGATGATGCCAAACCGTTCATCGGTCATATCGCCTTTGCCCAACGACTCATTCCGCATACGATCGCTGCTTCCTTCCCGCACCTTGCGCTCATGCGTCTTTCACTTCAGCGTTGGCATCACCAGCTTGGTGCGATCGCCCATTACGGTGCTCTTTCAACCGCTGTCACCGGCGCGATGGTGCTGGCCTGTTTTCTTGGGCTGCGCGCGCTCAGTGATTTCGAGGCGGCGGACCGCGCGCCGGTCGAGCAGATCCGGCAAGGACCTGACGCCGGCACCCGGTTCGACGCTGCGGTCGCGCAGCTGCAGACCGAAGGCCGCTTGGCGCTATCCGGGTCGGTCCTGACCTTGTTTGTGCTCGCGGTTGGCATGATCGGGCTGTCGCTGCGTGAGCGGCGTCGCAACATCTATCTCATGACACGGGTCGATGCGCTGATTCGCACCGATGGCGAAACCGGCGCGGCCAACCGGCGCACTTGGGAAGAACGTCTGGCCCATGAGCTCTTGCAATCGCGGCGGCTCGGCTATCCGATTACTGTTGCAATCGTCGAGATCGATCGCTTCCAGGAATTCACCGCTCAGCAAGGGCGCATCGCGGGCGACCGATTACTGGGCGCGCTCGCGGAAAGCTGGACTGCGATGCTGCGCAAAGGCGATCTGATGGGCCGTTTTGGCGGTGAGCGTTTTGCATTGCTCTTACCCGGTTGCCCATCCAATCAAGCCGAGGCACTACTCATGCGGCTGCGCCGGCTTGTTCCGAGCGAACAAACGATCTCGGCCGGTGTCGCCGCATGGCATTGGCGGGAGTCCTCCGAGATGCTGCTTGAACGAACGTTCGACGCGCTGGATGGCGCCAAAGCCATCGGTGGCAATCACGTCGCGCTGTCGCAAAGCGCACCGCCGAATATCGAACGTCCTGCCCACCAGCGCGTCGCGCGCGTCGAGGCGGTCGAAGACGCCGCGGCCTAGCTGCACCGCAGTCGGGCACCGCACCGCAGTCGGGCACCGTACAATCGGTGTTTTGATCGTGTTGGTCGTCGCGACCACCAGGCCTTGAAGCAAACTCCCTACGACATGCTGGGCGGTGAGAATGGTGTGCGCGCACTGGTCGATCGTTTCTACGATGCCATGGACACCGTGTCTGAGTATTGGGGAATTCGCAAGCTGCATCCGGCATCGCTACAAGGCTCGCGCGATAAGTTCTTCATGTACCTATCCGGATGGCTGGGCGGGCCACCGCTCTATGTCGAAGCATTCGGTCACCCGTTCCTCAGGGCGCGCCATCTGCCGTTTTCGATCGGCAACGACGAGCGCGATCAGTGGTTGGCCTGCATGCGTCAAGCGCTCGGTGGATCGAACGCTGACCCGGCGTTTCTCGAGCGTCTATTCGAAGCATTCACCCAAACCGCGAACCATATGCGCAATCGTGAAGGATGAGACCGGTATGAGCATTTCCCTGACGGTAAACGGCAAAGCGCATCGCGTCGATGCGCCGGACAGCACACCGCTGCTTTACGTCCTACGCAACGACCTTGGTCTGAAAGGTACGCGCTTTGGTTGCGGCACCGGTCATTGTGGTGCGTGTCATGTGCTGCTGGATGGCCACACGGTCGCCGCATGCGACACGCCGCTTTGGTCGGCCGCGGGCAAGGCGGTGACGACCGTGGAAGGTCTGGCCGGAAACGGCGTGCCGCATCCCTTGCAACAAGCGTTTCTGGATGAGCAAGCTGCGCAGTGCGGCTATTGTGTGAGCGGGGTCATCATGACCGCGGCCGGGTTACTGTCCGCGAATCCTTCGCCAAGCGATGAAGACTTGCGCTGCGCACTCGATCGCAATCTTTGCCGTTGTGGTGCCCATACCCGCATGTTGCGGGCCATCAAGCAGGCGGCGGAGGCGATGCGTCATGGCTGATCGACCGGTCGACCCGTTGCTTATCAAGCGCCCGGCTGACGCGCTGCCCGGCAGCCTGCAAAATAATCCGCGCTTGTCCGCCTGGATTCGCTTCGAGCGGAACGGCACGGTCAGCATTACCGGCGGCAAAGTGGAAATCGGTCAAGGGATCTTGACCTCGCTGGCGCAGATCGCAGCCGAGGAACTGGATGTCCGACTCGATCGTATTCGCATGCTTGCCGCGACGACGGCCACGAGCCCAAACGAAGGCGTGACGAGCGGCAGCCTGTCGATCCAGGATAGCGGCGCTGCGATTCGCTATGTGTGTGCCGAAGTACGAGCCATCCTGCTCGGTGAAGCTGCGGCGGAATTCGGCGTATCGACCGACCAGCTGAAAGTGACCGATGGCACCATTGCGATTGACGGTCGCGCCACGACCACGACCTATTGGGCGATTGCCACCGACGCATTGTTCGAGCGCAATGCAACCGCCAAGGTGGTCCCAAAAAATCCGTCAACCTATCAGATCGTGGGCAAGCCGGCTAAGCGGGTCGATCTCGCCGACAAAGTGCTGGGGCGCCCACGTTACGTGCACGATGTGGTATTGCCCGGCATGCTGTTTGGGCGGGTGGTGCGTCCCAACCGACCGCGGGCGAAGCTCGAATCGTTCGACGCATCCCAGGCGATCGGAGGAACGGCGGTCCGCGATGGCAGTTTTCTTGGCGTGATTGCAGAGCGCGAGGAAGTCGCGATCAAAGCCGCTGAAAAATTGGCGGCGACAGCGCGTTGGTCTGGCGGCGTAACGCTGCCCGAAGCCGGACAGCTCGACGCCTTCATGCGCACTGCACGCTCGGAGGCAACCGTATTGATCGGTAAGGGGACACCTCCGGCCGAAGGTCGGGTGGTGCGCGCCTCCTATGCAAAGCCGTTTATCGCCCATGCATCGATCGGCCCGTCGTGCGCCATTGCACAATGGAATGGCGCGGGCGACAGCGCGCGGCTCACGGTTCATTCCCACACTCAGGGAATCTTCAATCTTCGCGCCGACCTCGCCAAGGCGTTGCGCATGCCCGAAGATCGCATTGTGGTCAATCATGTCGAAGGCGCCGGCTGTTACGGACACAATGCCGCCGATGATGTGGCGCTCGATGCGGCGTTGCTCGCGCGTGCTGCCAATGGACGCCCGGTGCAAGTGGTGTGGACGCGTGAGCAGGAGCTTGGCTGGGCGCCCTTTGGCTCAGCGATGGCGATCGATCTCCAGGCCACCCTTGATGCGAACGGTCGCGTCGTCGATTGGCGCCATGAGCTGTATAGCAATGGGCATAGCTCACGCCCAGGGCGCGATCCACGGCCAACCCTGCTGTCGGCGGGCTATCTTGACCCGCCTTTCGAGCTGCCAATCGCGATCGATATGCCGCTACCAAATGGGGGTTCAGAGCGGAATGCCGTGCCCGATTACGATTTCCCCTGCCAGCATATCTCCAAGCATCGGCTCCTCGAAATGCCGATTCGTGTTTCCGCCCTGCGTTCACTCGGCGGCTTCGGCAATGTGTTCGCCATCGAGTCGTTCATGGATGAACTTGCTGCCGCAGCAGGGATTGAACCGGTCGCATTTCGATTGCAGCATTTGTCCGACCCGCGCGGGCGTGCGGTGATCGAGGCCGCGGCGAAGCGGGCTCGCTGGGATGGCTATCGGCGCGCCGAGGGTAGTGGGCATGGCATTGCCTTTTCCCGTTACAAAAATACCAGTGCCTATGCGGCAGTCATTGCGGAAGTGAGCCTTGAGCGCGAGGTGCGGGTGACGCGGCTCGTGTGTGCTGTGGATGTCGGGTTGGTGATCAACCCGGATGGCGTGATCAATCAGGTTGAGGGCGGTGCAGTGCAGGGAACGAGCTGGGCCCTCAAGGAAGCGGTGAAGTTTGATCGCGAACGGATCACCTCCACCAGCTGGGAGGATTATCCGATCCTCAAATTCAGCGAAGTGCCGGCGGTGGAAGTCGAACTGATCAATCGGATGGATGCACCGACCACTGGCGCGGGCGAGGCGGTGCAAGCACCGGTCGGTGCAGCCATCGCCAATGCGGTCGCGGATGCGTTGGGGGTTCGAATCCGAACGTTGCCCCTAACGGCCGAACGCATCCAGGCGGCCATCGCTGAGCAATAAGAAACCTTCTGGTTACCCGGGCGGCGAGAGCAAGTCCGCAACGGTCGTCGAGGCCAGAGCGAGGCGACAGGTCCTGCGATACCATCGTATGCTGCGATGAATACCGACACGACCCCATCTGCTTCCGCCTCTCGAACGCCGCACGATCGGGTGTCGTATTCCGATGCAAGCCGCACGCAGACCCGCTTTGCGCGCGAGGTCAAGGCCGATCAGCTGCGACTCTTTTGCCAGCAGGCAATCCGCATTCCCATCGGCGTCGCCTTTCTCGCCGGTTACATCATTCATTTGTTCTGGGATCTCGTCCGGCAAGATGTCTTGATCGGCTGGATCGTCGTACTTTGCGGGGCGCCGCTTTACCGCACCCGGCTTAGCAGGCTGTTATTGCGGCGCACCTTGACGAGTGAAGAAGTCGATCGATGGACGCGCTTCATGATTGGCTTTGCGCTGGTCAATGGTGCTCTGGGCGGTTCGGCGGGATTGCTGTTTTTCCCCTCGGCACCGCTGCCTGAGAAGGCGCTCCTCACCATGGTCGTTGCCGCATGGTGCGCGGCCGCCATCGCCACCTCGGGCATGATGCCGAAGTCGTTTTACACGTTTGCCGTGCCATTGATGTTGCCGCTCACCGTCGGCTGGTGGAACCACCCCGAACACTGGTTCAATGCGGTGCTATTGGTGGCCTTTCTCGTCTATCTCGTTCTCTATGTGCGAGACAGTGGTCGCATGACAACCGACGCCTTGCATACGCGCTATGAAAATCTGGTGTTAGTCGAAGAACTGCGATCGAAACAACTAGAGACCGCAAGCGCCCGCGACCATGCGGAGTCGGCCGGCCGTTCCAAGACGCAGTTTTGGCCGCCGCGAGCCATGATCTTCGCCAACCCCTCACCGCGCTTGCGCTGTTTAATCGATTACTTGCCGATAAGGCGAAGGATCCCGAGATCCGGCGTCTTGCCGCGCACATCGACGCGTCGGTAACGTCCCTGGAAAGCCTGATGGCTGCGTTGCTCGACATCTCGAAGCTCGATGCGGGCACGATCCAACCGCAGCGCGCGGTGATTTCGCTTGATGAGCTCTTCCGTCGCCTGGCAGTGCAGTACGGCCCGATCGCCGCCGAAAAAATCTGCAATTCACCGCCGACGCAACGGCCACCTGGGTGGATTCGGACCCTGTCATGCTCGAACGAATCGTGCGCAATCTCATCGAAAACGCATTGCGCTACACCCACGCAGGCCACATCACCTTGCGAGCAGTCCGCGCCGGCCACCAAGTCAAGCTGGAGGTCACTGATACCGGGGTCGGCATTCCAACCGATGAGCGAGCGCGGATTTCGAGGAGTTTTATCAGATCCGCGCCGGTGGCCGTGACGCCGGACAAGGATTGGGGCTTGGGCTTGCCATCGTGCGCCGCATGGCGAATCTGTTGGATTGCGTGGTGTCGGTGGCGTCGGTGGTCGGTGAGGGATCGACCTTTACCGTGATGATTCCGGCGGCCGAACGACCCGCCGGTGGCGATATAGAGAGACGCCGGCGCCCGGAACTTGCTGCAACCGATCTCACTGGACCGAAGATTCTCGTTGTCGATGATGAAGAAGCCATTGTCCTCGCGATGAAGGCGTTGTTGGAAAGCTGGGGTTGCGAAGTGCGCGAGAGTGGGTCGATGGCCGGTGCAATCGCCGCGTTGGAGGCAATGGGCGAACGACCGGACCTCCTTATCGTCTATTTTCGTCTGCGCAATGGTGAAACCGGCATCGACATCGCGCGCATGGCGACGCTTCGCTATGGTCGCGTGCCGGCCATTCTGATCACCGGCGATACCGCACCGGACCGCTTACGTGAAGCGATGGAAAGCGGGCTGGGCTTGATGCATAAACCCGTGAACGCGGATGCGCTGCGGGAAAAGATAGAGACATTGTTGGAATTGCGGCAAGCATGAGCGATGCAAGGGGAATGGGGAAGGTCCCTCTTCCCACGCAGCAATTCGATGAGTGCGGTCATACTGGTTTTATCGGGAGGAAGAAAACATGAAAGTAAAAGCCGCCGTTGCCTACGCAGCGGGTCAGCCACTGGTTATCGAAGACGTCGATTTGGCCGGTCCGAAGGCCGGTGAAGTACTGGTCGAAATAAAAGCCACCGGAATTTGCCACACCGATGAATTCACTCGGTCAGGCGCCGATCCGGAAGGATTGTTCCCGGCGATCTTCGGTCATGAAGGGGCCGGCATTGTGGTGGACGTCGGTGCAGGCGTATCGAGCTTGCGCAAAGGCGATCATGTCATTCCGCTTTACACGCCGGAATGCCGACAATGCAAATCCTGCTTGTCGCGCAAAACCAATCTTTGCACGGCGATTCGCGGCACGCAGGGCAAGGGCGTGATGCCTGATGGCACCAGCCGTTTCTCGATCGGCGGCAAGGCCATTTATCATTACATGGGTTGCTCAACCTTCGCGAACTACACGGTGCTGCCGGAAATCGCGTTAGCCAAAATACGCGAAGATGCCCCGTTTGATAAGGTTTGCTACATCGGTTGTGGCGTCACGACGGGGATCGGTGCGGTCATCAACACCGCGAAAGTTGAAGCGGGCGCGAATGTCGTCGTCTTTGGGCTAGGTGGTATAGGGCTCAACGTGGTGCAGGGCGCACGCATGGTGGGCGCCAATATGATCGTGGGCGTCGATGTCAACCCGGCGCGGGAAAGCCTCGCACGGCAATTTGGGATGACCCACTTCGTCAATCCCAAGCAGGTGCAAGGCGATCTCGTCGCGCAGCTGGTCGAGCTGACCGGCGGTGGAGCTGACTATAGTTTTGAATGCATTGGCAATGTCGATGTCATGCGCCAGGCATTGGAATGCTGCCATCGCGGCTGGGGTGTATCCGTCATCATCGGCGTGGCCGGCGCGGGCCAGGAAATCAAGACCCGACCCTTTCAGCTCGTCACCGGGCGAACCTGGAAGGGCACGGCATTCGGCGGTGCGCGTGGCCGCTCCGACGTGCCCAAGATCGTCGATTGGTATATGGACAAGAAGATCAATATCGACGCTTTGATCACCCACACCATGCCCCTTGCCGACATCAACCAGGCGTTCGATCTGATGCATGCGGGAATGTCGATCCGCAGCGTCGTGGTTTTTTAAGCTTTTTTGACACAGTCCAACCAAGGAGAACAACAATGGCAACTAAAGAGCGGAGCAAACAGTTCAAAGCGGGCCTCGCATTGCGGAAGAAAGTCGTCGGCCCGGACTATGTCGCAAAATCGCTTAAAAGCACCGATGAATTTTGGATGCCCTTCCAGGAACTCATTACCGAGCATGGTTGGGGCGCAGTCTGGACCCGGCCTGGCCTCACGCCCAAGATGCGGAGCATGTTCACGCTCGCGTTCTGCATTGCGCTTAATCGACCCAATGAAGTGAAGATTCATCTGCGCGGCGCGATCCGTAACGGCGTAACACCGCTCGAAGTGCGCGAGTTGATCATCCACGCATTTCTCTATTGCGGCGGCCCGGCGTCGCTCGATGCATTCCATGTCGTCAAGAGCGCGCTGCCGGAAATCCTCGCCATGGAGAACAAGACGATGGAAGGCAAGAGCGCAGGGCGGGTGCGAAAAGCCAAGTAATAGCGGCAAGTACCGCGGTCGATGTTCCGATCGCGGCGCCTGATACGACGAGCCCGCCGGGAGAGCGGGTCCTTGCTTGCTAGCTCGCCTGTCTGAGGGCCAGCACCGCCTGATTGCGCAGGGTCTTTAGCAGACTCAATTCGTGCGACCCGACGCGTAGGAGGGCCGGATCATCCACATCGGCATAGATCAGCCCGACCCGCTTGGTGGCAACCGTAATCGGCAAAAGGAGCATGCCGCGTGCGCTCATCCGCGTTCGGTACCATCCCGGAATGTAGGTGCGAATCTTCTCGGCATCGATGTCCTCGATCGACAGATCATTGCCGAGTCTGGCGGCAGCATGAAAGACGGTGCGGGTGCCATCGAGTGGGATCGCATAGGACTCTTTGACGAATGAGTCCGCGTCGCGACCGAATCCGAAGCGGCAGCGCATCGATTGGCGTGATACATCGATGATGAACAGCAAAACGCGCCGGAACGCGATCGCTCGAAAAAACGTATTGAGAATCACCGGCAAGACCTCGTTCAGCTTGAAGTCACTGGCGAGCGTGTTGGTGATGTCCTGAATGCCGACGACCAGCGTGGCATTGCGCGCGGTCTGGTCGGGTTGTGTGGCGTGCGTCATTGCACCGTTTGGTGCGATGGAGGACGTGCCAGATGTTGTGTCGCGTGGCGCCGGCGCCAGCGCCAGTTTCCCAATAGCGGATGCAGTGGCTGCTTTCGGTGCGGATGAAGGAACCTCTTGAAGGGCCTTGGCTGAGAAGATCAGCGCGCTCTTGGATTTTTCGATACCGAGTGCATAGGCATCTCGTGCCAGCGCATTCATGGTATCCTGGATCGTTGCGGTCAGTGCTTGTTGATTCAGCCCAACGGCCGCGTATCGATGCGCGATCGCACCAAAGCGCGCGGTGCGCTCCTTTTCGTTCGTTAGGCGAGCGGCGTCTGCAAGATCGTTCGATACTTCGGCGAGCAATCGCGTTCGCTGGTCGTTCGAGGATGGCAAGGATGTCGGGCGCTCGCCCGCCGGCTGCATGACATTGACGATGGTTTCCGGGAAGTTCCACGCTTTCGCGATCGCGGTGCCGATTTCTTCGAAGCCGAGGCCAAGGACTTCGTGGGCCGCGCATGTTTCGTCGTAACCGGGTTTGCCCGACAAGTTCTCGATGGCAAGCGATTCCTCGCGCAAGAAAAAGCGCACGAGAAGCCGCCCCAGCCGCCGGAACATGGCGCAAACAAAGGCTTCCTCGGCGTCCCGAATGCCAAATTTGTCGGCGAGGCCGCGGGCCGCAAGGCCGCTGAAGTAACAGGAGACGACCTCTTCTTGCATGGCCGCGGCCTGCGTTCGATCGTGCAACTGATCCACCAGCGTGAATGATAGAGCGAGGTTGCGCACAGTGTTAAAGCCAAGGATGTCCACGGCGCGGGAGACCGTGGTGATCGAATCGTCGAATTGTCGGTAGGCGACTGCGTTGACGACTTTCAAGAGCCGGCTGGTCATCGATACGTCTTTCAAAATTGCGTTCGATAGGACGCACGTGTGCTCGGTTTCGGTGCCGACGATCTTGTTGACCGACGTGAGCGTTGCGCCCAGTGCCGGGAAATCCCCTTTCTTTTGCAGACGTTCGAGCAGCCGTTCCAGTGTGGCAGCGCCTTCGCTGGCCGCTGGCGCGTCGCTCGATTCATGATGGACCGTGGTCGCTTGGCCACCGCCAGGCACGGGCGCGATCTTGGAACGTTCGGCACGTTGGCCGCTCGCCTCGGCAGTTGACATGAAATTAGCCTTGAGTGGTCGGAAGCATGCAGGCTACGCTACCGGCCGGGCGACTGAGGCGGCAATAAGCGGGCGATTATTTGGTGATTCTTCGCGCGATGATGACCGTGGCGCAGGGCGGGCTCATACGCGCGTTGATACGAACTGCTCGCGTAGTTTCACTTTCCAGAATTTTCCAGTCGAGGTCCGCGGAATTGCATCCAGCACCTCGATCCGATCCGGCAACTGCCACTTGATGAATCGCGTGGAGAGGTGTTCGCGCAGTTCTTCCGACGTGGCGCTTTGATTTGGCTTGAACACCACGCAGGCAAGTGGCCGCTCGGACCACTTAGCGTCCGGTATGGCGATCACGGCCGCTTCTTGGACTGCCGGATGCGCCATCAACAGATTTTCCATATCGACCGAGCTGATCCATTCACCGCCTGATTTAATGAGATCCTTGGCGCGATCGGTGATGCGGACGTATCCGTTCGGATCGATCGATGCGACATCGCCGGTACGGAGGAATCCATCCGTGGTGAATTTGTCCGGGTCGCTTGGCACTTCATGATAGCTGCCGGTGATGAATGGGCCGCGGACCTGTATTTCGCCAACGCTCGTGCCATTCCAGGGTTGTTCTGCGCCGGCATCGTCGATCAGGCGGATGTCCATGATCGGCACCGGCACCCCTGCCATCGCGTATTTGGCGAAGCGTGCTTCGCGATCGAGCGATTGCAGCTCCGGTTTGATGTAGGCCACGGTGCTCATTGGACTCATTTCGGTCATGCCCCATCCCTGGTTGACCGTTGCACCGTGACGGGCATAGGCACGAATCAATGATTCCGGCACCGGTGCACCGCCTACAGTATCCGGATATTCGGCGGAAGCCGATAGCGGTCGGGGTTACTGTCGAGCAGATTCAGCATGGTGAGCCAGATGGTCGGCACGCCCAACACGTAACTCGGTTGTTCCTGATTGAAGAGATCGAGCAGATCTTCCGGATGCAGATGCGGCCCAGGAAAGATCATCGTGATCCCACTCGTCACGCAGACATAGGGCAGTCCCCAGCAGTTCGCATGAAACATCGGCGTCACCGGGAGCACGCTATCGCTTGCCTTGAGACCCCAGTGATCAGGCTGATTGGCCATGAGCGTATGGATCACCGTCGATCGATGTGAATACACGACCCCTTTTGGTCGCCCGGTGGTGCCTGAGGTGTAGCACATCGAGACCGGATCATTCTCGTCATGCGGTGCGTACGCAAATGTCGTCGGCGCCGTGGCGAGCAAAGCCTCGTAGTCGATCAAGGGCGCACTCACTGGTTGTCCCGAAAACGGTACGACGATCACCTTTTCGAACGGTACGTGCCGGCTGAATTGCTCGAAGAGCGGCAGCAGAATGTCATCGACGATGAGGAAACGGTCTTGCGCGTAGTTGGTGATCCAGGCGATCTCATCGGCGGCCAAACGAAGATTGAGCGTGTGCATGACGCCACCGGCGGCTGGTATGCCGAAGTAGCATTCGAGATGCGCGTAATGGTTCCAGCACAGCGTCGCGACGCGGTCGCCTTTTTTGAGACCGGCCGCCAGCAATGCGGCGGCTAGTTGGAGAGCGCGCCGGTGAAAATCAGCAAACGTATGCCGTACCAGTGGTTTATCAGGCAGGCGGCTGACGATCTCCGATCGCGCAAACAACTTGCCTGCTCGTTCAAGAAACTGATTCAGCGACAGCGGTGTGCGCTGCATCGTCGATTGGATCATTGCTCTCGCCCTCCCGATGCGAAGTGTGTCAGCCGACACTCATGTAGCCACCATCCACCGCCATCACGGTGCCGGTCATGTAGCGCGCCGCGTCCGAGCATAGAAACATGATCGGATCGGCGATTTCCGCTGTATCGGCCCAGCGCGCCATCGGTGTGCGACTCATGATCATCGCGTTACGGGCGGAGTCTTCGCGGGCGCCGCGTGAGAGATTGGTCATCACCCATCCTGGGGCCACTGCGTTCACTCGAATGCCATCTGCGGCATACGCGGCCGCGAGCGATTGGGTGAGGTTGCGTACTGCGCCTTTCGAGGCCGAGTAAGCGGGCTGCTTGGGGCCGCCAAAGAACGACATGATCGAGGCGATGAAGATGATGGATCCTCTGGACGCCTTCAGCAACGGTCGCGATGCGGTGGCGACGCGCATGCCACCTGAGAGATTCACGTTCATCACCTGATCGAAGACTTCCGGATCGTGTTCGGCATCGCGTCGAATCATGCCGGCGCTATTGACGACGAAGTCAAGCGAGGTGAGGCCGCCAATCATGGCGCGAATCGCCGCAGCGTTGGTGACGTCCAGCTTGCGAATATCGACGCCACTGAACGCTTGGTCGGCCGATGCGCCGGCGATTTCATCATCGGTCAGCCCGCACGCAATTACCCGTGCGCCATGCCGTTTGAATGCGAGGCTGGCGGCAGCACCGATACCGGATACACCGCCGGTGACGAGTGCGGTACGGCCGGAAAAATCGAACGAGAAATTCATGGTGGACTCCGTAGCGGTTGGGATTGAGCGAGGTGCTCGCGCGCTGCGCACGCCCCTGTTACCGTACGCCGATGGGTAGATCCGCTAGCGATCGGGGCGAAGCTGCGCGTTGCGTCATTATCGCAAGCAACGGCGGGCGGGCCTGGCGGCTTAGATCGGCTCGAGCGGGGTGCTTGGTTGCACCGGCTCGACGGGTATTTCCACAATACGCGTTTCGAAGAGCGGAATGATCTTTTCATTGATCTGGACCGCACCCGCTGTCTTGGATCGCTTCGCAGGACCGGACACGACGCGTTTATTGATGTCGGCGGCGAGCCGCGCTGCTTCCTCTGGATTGGCAGCGACCACCGCTTTCTTAGACGCTGCAGGTGGTTTGGGATCCGACGGCGCAATGGCCGGTGTCGTCACCTGAATTTCGATGGTACGAAATTCGCCTGTCCAAGGTGTTTGGCCGGCATTGACGAACTGATGGGCGGCCGCATACGCGAGCACAGTGCCCGCAATCGTGGTGATCAGGACGGCCAGTCGAGAGGTTCGAACGCCCGTTCTGGAGTAAGGCTGTGCCGCCGGTGAGGGGATCGGTTGTGCGCCGAACGCGCTGCAAAGATCTTCCATCGTGACGGTGCGTCCCTGGCGGTCCAATGACAGTGCTTTCATCAGCACCGCATGTTGGTGACTCGTCAAGCTGTGCAGCGCGGCCGGACGCCAGCCGAACTGTTTGGCCATTTCGGCCGGACGGCCACGGTAAGGATGCATGCCGGCCAGCAGTTCGTAGGTAATGCAGGCGACCGTGAAGACATCGTCACGGTGATCGGCAGCGTCGCCGGCAAGCAATTCTTTGCTTCCATACGGTGCGCCGGCGGACGTCACTTCAAGCGGTGCCGGCGACGGATTCGCATTCGTGGCAATAGGGGTCATCGTCCCCCAGCTCTGCAGCCGGGCGGCGCCATCCGCGGTATTAATCAGTACGTTTTCCGGCGAGAGGCAAAGATGAAGAAAGCCTGCTTCATGGAGCGCAGCCACCGACCGGATCAAATCGCTCGCCATGCCATAACGGACCGCGCGTGGAAGGTTGGCCATTTCCGCTGCGGGGATGCCGGCTAGCGGCCGATCTCCCGACCACTCGAACACCATGTAGCGTCAGCTGGCGTCCCACCCGTGGTCGATCAGCGTTGGGAGACCGGCGCGCTGTTGATCGCGATGCGCAAGGAGCTGCAATTCAAGCGTGCGCTCAAATTCCGCGTCGGGGCTGCCACATTGGCGGAGCTGCCGGACGACAACGTGTGTCGCGGGCGCTACGGACGCAGGGTCGCTCCGTTGCTGGTCGTGACTCAGCCAAGTGGAGGAGTGAATACTCTCCTCCAGCGGGCGCACCAGCACAAAGCGATTCGCTACGATCGATTGTGGATCGACCGCAGCCCCAACTGCCCCTGGCATTGCATACCCCTTTGTTAGCGGCATATTGGATTCGACCGGTAAGTGTGCCGCTCGCCTGTTTGCCGACCATTGCTTCACGCCCGCACATGACGCCAAG
Source organism: Betaproteobacteria bacterium (assembly GCA_009693235.1). Taxonomy (GTDB): domain Bacteria; phylum Pseudomonadota; class Gammaproteobacteria; order Burkholderiales; family SG8-39; genus SHXR01. Next base: position 46,286 of record SHXR01000010.1, read on the forward strand.
TGATGAGCGCCAAGCAATGCGTGGTCGAGAACGCTATGCGACCACAAACAAAGGGCTCACGAGCGCCCGTCACAAAAATTTACGTTTGGGGAGTACGATCGAGGGGTGTGCAGCAGGAAGGTCCGCCGCGACGACCCAGTCACTGCCATCGTAGGGCGCGATCGGTCGGGCAGCGGGTTACGGACGAGTGGGAGCGAGCGCCATCGGTGTTACAGAGGCATCGACGGGCGTGCCAGGGGCGCCTTAGCTACAGTACTGCCGCATGTACTCCTGCTCTTCGCGACGCAGGGGTTCTGGCGTGAAGGTGCGCTTGTCTAGCAGCGACGGACAATCGCAATTGGCGCAGGCGACCGCGCGAACGATGCCGACGCGGGCAAAGTCATCGAGGTTCTTTCTGGCCGCGGGCCCTGCTGCAGCGGTGCTGGAATTCGCCTCGATGCGTTCGATTTGCTGTGATGAAACAATGTGTTCTGCCGGCGCTAGGTTGTTGGCCGGCGACTCGCTGCACCGCGCGGTGGACCGCGCGGTGGGCCTTCCGACGGCAGGGGCGACGTTAAGCGGCTGGGCTGTGCTGCCTTCGCCTGCGGCGTGCACCACTACGGTTGGCTCCATCGGGATGGTCGATGGGGACGCCGCATCCCGGGCGGTCAAGGCGGCGAAGACCAACAGGAATGCCAGCACCGGAATCGCCACGAATCCGGCATGGGCTGGATTGCGCCGGAGCCCGGCCAACAGCGAAAGGACCGATCGTGGACGTCGGCCTCCCGCGAATGCTCGGGTGGCCGCATCAAGCGTCACATCGCGATTGGCATCGTTGAGTGCGAGGGTGCTGCTGATGGCGTGATTCTGGCGAACATTCAGCATGGGCGCGAACGTCGGCCGTAGACCGAGCACGCGAGCCTCAGAGGGCGAGTGCCCTGCAAAAGGATCGTCACCGGTCAGCAGCTCATAAGCGATGCGCCCGAATGCAAAAATGTCACCGCGTTGAGCGGGCGCTTCACCGCTTGCCGCTTGCGGGCTGGTATAGGCCGAGACCGTGGCCGATGCACTAGGCGTGAGGAGTGCCGCGACTTGATCGCTCGCCGCGGCGGGCAACATGTGGCCCCAATCGATCAGGCGCAGCGCTTTGCGGTCGTGTTGATAGAAGATCGTGGCCGGTGTCAGCGATAAATGGAGGAGGCCGCCCCATGCAGTTTGTTGAGTCCACGCGCCAGTTGGCGAATGAGACGCCGCCGCTCAGCCAACGATTTGTCGGCGACCGTACTGGCCATGACATGATCGAGCGGATCGCCGCCATGCCAGGTGAAGGCCGCGTAATACTGGCCGTGTTCATGGCCGAATGCGCTCAGCGTCGGTAATCCGGAAATCTTGCGGCCGCGCAGGCGCTCAAGTTGCTCTGCAAATTATGGGCTGCGATCGAACAGCTCACCAAAGGGTCGATTGAAGAGTTTGAGGGCGACATGAGAGCGACCCGTTGCCTTGGCGTCCAAAGCAAGCCAGGTGGAGCCGCTTGCGTTGCGCGAAAGCAGCCGCTCCAGCGTGAAGCGCCCGAGGAATTCGGGTGCGTCATTGCGGCCGGGCATCGATGATGCGATGGCTCGTTGTCCGGGTCGGGTAGGTTCATGGTGCATGGTGCATTCGCCTAACGAAACGCTGATTAAGCTATCGCGTGCAATCAGCGTAATCATACTTTTCAGGGAGTTACGAGGGAGCCATGAAGGGGTTGGGGCCCTTTCATTCCCACCCCGCCCTTGTTCAATTGTTTCTAATAGCTGCGCGGCAAGCCCAGCCGCTCACTGATGAAATTCATGACCATTTCATTGGATATTGGGCTGAATGGCCCCAATCTGCAATCACGAAATAACCGTTCGAGCGGCGATTCCTCAACCAGCCCGTAGCCGGCCAGCACCCGCATGCATCGATCGGTCGCTCGGATCGCCGTTTCGGTCGCTGCCAATTTTGCCATCGCTGCTTCTGTCGTGCATTCTCGCTTATTACTTTGGAGCCATGCAGCTTTTGCGGTGAGAAGGCGAATTTGTTCAAGCTCGGTCGCGCTTTCAGCCAGTGGATGCTGCACCGCTTGAAACGCGCCGATTGAGCGGCCAAACGCTTGCCGGTCCATCGCATATTGCAGCGTCTGATCGAGCGCGGCACTGGTGATCCCGACGTACATGGCGGCACAGAGAATCCGCTCTTCGTCGAGGCTCGCGAGAAGATGATACCAGCCGCGTCCCCGCTGGCCGACCACCGCATCGGCGGGCGCCTTCGCTTGGTCGAAGAAGACTTCACAGGTGCAGGCAGCGCGCATCCCCATCAATTCCAGTCGGCGGACCGCTACGGCAGGCTGTTGTCGGGGCGTGAGGACGAGCGATAGACCACGTGCGCGCTTGGTGCCTTCGGCCGGTTCGGTGCGGCATAACACCAGGATTGCATCGGCATCGTCGGCGAAGGAGGTGAACAATTTCTGCCCGCTGATGGTCCAACCGTCGGCTTCCAGCGTCGCCCGGGTCGTTAATCCCAGCACATCGGTGCCGCCGGCCGGTTCGGTCATGCCAAAGGACATCAGCCATTCGCCCGCCGCCAACTTTGGCAACAGGGTTTCCTTTTGTGCCTGGGTACCCGCTTCGCGGAGGATGCGCGCGGTCATCGAAATCAGCAGCCAGTCGGTCGCCATGGACGGGAACTGGCGCGACAGCTCCTCGACGAATACTGCTGCGAGCATTACATCAGCGCCGCTGCCGCCGTATTCCACTGGTACCGACAGACCCGCCCAGCCGAGTTCACCCATCCGTTTCCAGAGCGCGCGCGGAATCTTGCGGGCGCGATCCATCTCGCGGATCTTGCGCTCAGGCAACTCGCGCGCGAAAAACTGCCGCACGCTATCGCGCAGCATTTGATGTTCCGGAATCGGGTCGAAATTCATAATCGATCTGCCTCATTCAACCGGTGCAACTGCTTCGCCCAAATACACCTGCTGCACCGCGGGCATGGCGCGTACCGCTGCGGGTATCCCTTCGGCCAATACTGCGCCTTGATGCAAGACGGTGATCACGGTTGCGACCGCGAAGACCACGGCCATGTCATGTTCGGTGAAGATTACGGTGAGACCCAGTTCCCGGGCAAGGCTCCCCACCAGGTGAATGGATGCCAACCTTTCCTGCGCGGCCATCCCGGCGGTGGGTTCATCAAGCAGGAGAAGCCGCGGCTGACCGGCCAATGCGATCGCCAATTCCAGGCGCTTCTGGTCGCCATGCGAAAGCGTGCCGGCGATGCGGGTGCCGGTATCAGTGAGGCCGACTAGCGCCAGCAACTCGCGCACACGCGGCATGTTCATCGTACGCGCCTTGGGCCAGATGCTCCATGAGCGCCGCTCGCGGCCTGTGAGCGCAACTTGCAGGTTTTCCCGCACCGTCAACTCACGAAAGATGCTCGTAATCTGAAAGGTACGACCAATGCCGATGCGGGCCAAGGCGTGGGGCGGCTGTCCGGTGATGCGCTCGCCCTGAAAAAAAACATTTCCCGAGGTGGGTGGGAACAGCCCGGTGATGGTATTGAAGAAAGTGCTCTTGCCGGCGCCATTGGGGCCGATGACCGCGCGGAGTTCGCCGGGCGCAACCGACATCGTCACGTTGGCCAGCGCCTGCACGCCGCCAAATTGCTTGCTGAGTCCATCGACGTGAAACAGGGCGTCAGCGTTTGCCATCGCGAATTCTTCTCGTCATTCCCATGATGCCTTCTGGCATCATGAGCACCAACACCACGATGATCACGCCCATAATCAATGGCCAGTATTCAGTATGCCCGCTGATAACGACTTCCAGCATCACATAGACCGCTGCGCCCACCATCGGACCGATAAAAGTGCGGAATCCCCCCAACACTGCCATCACGATCGGCGTCGCACTCGCTGTCCAGTTGAGCCAACCGGGAAAGACGTTACCGCTGGAAATCGCGAAGATCGCACCGGCCAGCCCGGCAATGGTCCCGGCCAGCACGAACGTCGCGAGCTGATGGGTCCGCACATTGATACCGACATACTCGACCCGCCTTGGATTGCCACGCAGCGCTTGCAGCGTCATGCCAAAGGGCGAGTGGACGATGCGGTGCATCAGCGCCAGCGCGACGATCACGATGATGAGCGCGAACCAATAGTAGTAGATCGGCTTGCTCAACGCGCCCGCGGCTTTCAAGCCGGTGATGCCGTCATCGCCGCCGGTGAGTCCGGTCGCCTTCAACGCGACGGTGTAGAGCAGCATCTGAAAGGCGAACGTCAGCATCGCGAAATAGATGCCGATCCGACGCACCGAAAAAAATCCGATGATGGCAGCGGTGATCGCCGACATCGCGAGCGCTGCCGGGAACGCAACGGCGAGCGGCAGGCCCCCATGCTTGACCAGAATGGCCACCGTGTAACCGCCCACCCCAAAGAATGCGGCGTGACCGAAGGACAGCATGCCGCCGTAGCCTAACAGCAGATTGAAGCTCACCGCATAGAGTGCAAAGACCAGCACTTCGATCGCGATGAAGGTCCAGAAATCGGTCAAGCCAAGCGGCAAGGCGATCGCAGCGAGGATGGCGATGGCAAGAAGCGACGGCCGGTTCATATTGGCTTGGTCAATGGGGGGGTAGTTATTCCGGTGTGCCAAAGAGGCCCCATGGCCGCACGATCAATATGAAAGCCATCAAGGCAAACGTGAGCACGACCGCTGCCGAAGGAAATGCCAGGACGCCGAACGCATTCACGATCCCAACCAGGAGTGAAGCAACGAGCGCACCGCCAACGCTTGCCATGCCGCCGATGACCACGACGACGAAGGCGTCGATGATCACCTGCACATGCAATCCTGGGCCGACCGCGACGATCGGTGCTGCCAGGGCGCCGCCTAGTCCTGCCAATGCCGCGCCAAGAGCGAATACGCCGGTAAACAACGCCTTGGTATTGGTACCGAGTGCGCCCAGCATGTGGCGGTCCATGGTCGCGGCGCGCACGAGGATGCCCCAGCGTGTGCGATGCAGCACCCACCACAGTGCGATGGCGACCAACACGCCGAAGACGATAAGGAACATGCGATAGGTAGGAAACGTAACGCCGAACGCTTCGGTGCTGCCAGTCAGCAGACCCGGCACAGCAACCGCATGGTCTTCGCGGCCCCAGATGAGCTTGACCAGATCACCGACGATGAACACCAGGGCAAAAGTGAGCAGCAACTGAAATTCATGCGCTGCTTGGTAGAGCGGGCGGAGCAATGCCATCTCCACCGCGGCGCCGAACGCAAAGAGTCCAACCGCACCGGCGATCAATGCGAGCACGAACCAGAGGCCACTTTCCGGGCCGAAGCCTGCGATAGTCAGTGCGAAATAAGCACCCAGCATGAACAGCACGCCATGGGCGAAGTTGACGATGCGGGAAACACCGAAGATCAAGGAGAGGCCGGCCGAAATCAAGAAAAGCAGCATGCCATTGGAAATGCCGGCCAACATTTGGCGCGCGACCACGACCGGGTTTTGTATCCAGCCGAAATGTTCGGTGAAGAATAGACCGATGGTTTCCACTTGCGCCGTTGCCTAGGTAGACGGATTGAACCGCAGTAACTAATTTTCGCGTGGATCGGTGACAAAGCCAATGCGTGTGAGCCCCGCTTTCGCCGCTGCGGCGAGGATCCGTGCGACATGTTCGTAGGGCGCGGTGGCATCGGCGCGGATATGTACCTCGGGTTGGGGATCGCGCTTGGCGTTCTCCGTGAAGCGTGCCGCGGCTTCCGTTTGGGAAGTCGTCGCACCGTTCCAGAAGATTTCACCGGAGGCGCGAATGCCGATTTGAATGTTCTCGGGTTGGGTGAGGTTCGGATGACTGGCCACCTTCGGCAAATCGATTTTCACCGCATGGGTGAGAAGCGGTGCGGTGACGATGAAGATAACGAGCAGCACCAGCATGACATCGATAAGCGGAATCATGTTGATCTCCGCCATCGGCTGGGTGGTGCCCTCGCGATTGAAGCCGCCGAATGCCATGGTCAGCCTCTTTCCGGCTTGGCACGGATTTGCGCACCACGGATGGTCGTTTCAGCCACGGTACTTGCGCGATGCCCGATCAACATGAAGGCAAACACCTCGTGGGCGAAGCTGTCGAGTTCGGCGAACACCAGGCGGTTGGAGCGCACCAATGCGTTGTAGCCAAGTACCGCCGGGATCGCCACGGCAAGACCACCTGCCGTCATGATCAAGGCTTCCCCAACCGGACCGGCAACCTTGTCGAGCGTGCCTTGGCCGCTCACGCCAATGGCAAGGAGCGCGTGATAGATCCCCCACACGGTGCCGAACAGGCCAACGAAGGGCGCGGCGGAACCCACTGAGGCGAGCACTGTCAATCCGGATTCGAGTCGCGCAGTGGTTTGATCAATCGCACGCTTGAGTGCGCGGGTGAGGAAATCATCGGGCGAGCCCGATTCGATGAGCCGTGCGCCACTCGCGCGATTGAGATGAGCAACCGCTGCGAACCCTTGTTGCATGAGCGAGGAGAACGGATCGCGCGCACCATGTGCACTGATGTGCGTCCGGACGGCATCGAGATCGGGCGCCTCCCAAAAGAAGCGGAGAAACGCATCGGATTGCCGGCGTCGCGTAAAGCTCTGATAGCCTTTGGTGAGGATGTAATACCAACTCGATAGCGACATGACGAACAGGACCACGAGGACGATCCAGCCGACCAGATCCGCCTGTGCGAGAAAATTGGCAATACCGCGGGAAGTATCCATAGCTATAACTAATCCAGTTTGAAGACGACCGGTACCAATACCGAAGCGGCTATTGGTTTTTCACCTTGGCGGGCCGGTACAAATTTCCAGCGCTTGACGGTTTCAATCGCCACGTTGTCAAGCCGCGGGTAGCCGGATGTTGTTTCCAGCTCGACGCGACTGGGGAGTCCATTTGGATCGACGAACACGCGCACCAATACTTTGCCCTGTTCACCGAAGCGCCGCGAAACCGAAGGATACGCCGGCGACGGATTGGATAAGTAAGCCGCATTGAAACCGGGAGCAGTGATGGGCACCGGTGGCGGCGCGGGCGCTAACAATGGCGAAGGCGGGGGCGGCACGGGCGGTGTAGGCGGCGCCGCCTCCACTGCCTTGGTGGGTTTTGCTTCGATGGGTGCCGGTGGCTCAGGCGGTGGTGCGGGTGCTTCGATGCGCGGCGGCGGTGCGCTTGGCGTGGGAGCCGTTGCCAAAATAGGCGGCGTGGGCGTGGGCGGCGGTGGGGGCGGAATCGTTTCGGTCGGTGGCGGGGGTGGCACCGGATTGTTCGTTTGCTTGGGCGGCTCGACCGCGAGCGGCTTCGGTACCTCCGGTACGATCATCCGGACAAACATCGGTGCAGCATCGGCAAGCATTTGTCGTGTTGGCTGATAGGAAAGAAGCAGGGCACCGGCGAGAACGTGAAGAAACCCCACCACCGCAATGACGGCGGGCGATAAACGCTCCTTCTCGAGCGCGTGAGGAAGGCGATGCATGGTAGCCACAATGCAATGATAGCGCCCGGACCCGGCTCATTTCGTCTTCGCATGCCGGATAACCGTACTACACTACATGGAATGTGTTGTTTTCCACGCACGCAGCGTCAATCGCGAGCCATGCGCGGTACCTGCGAACCGATGCGATCTTGAAAAGGAGTCCGCCATGTTGAACGTGATTCGTACCATCTTGATAGCCGGCACGGCCATGCTATTTGCAGCGGGCGGCCCGGTCGTCGCGCAACAAAAAGGTGCTCCGATCAAGCTTGGCTTGATCGACATCTACAGCGGCGGGTTTGCCTTTATCGCCGATACCATCCGCACCGGCTTTCAGATCGCCATCGACGAAGCCAATGCCGCCGGAGGCTTGAATGGCCGCCAATTCCAATTGGTCACGGCCGACATGGGCCCCAGCGTTGAAAAGGCGGTCACCGAAGGCCGGCGCATGATTCTCGAGGAGAAAATCAAATTCGTCACGGTCGGCATCCATAGCGGCGCAGCGGTGGCAGTGGGCAATCTTGGCAAAGAGCATAAGGCGCTCATCGTCGGCGGCTTTGCCACCACCAAGCGTCTCACTGCCGAAGCCGGTCATCCCTACGTCGCGCGCGCGAATCTGTCGACGGTGGAAATCGGACGTGTGATGGCCGAACGTCTGAAGACCATGCCTGATATCAAGCGGGTGTCGCTGATCTCGCCTGACTATGAATATGGCCAGCATTTCGCGGCTGATTTTGTGACGGCGATCAAAGTCACCCGACCCGATATCATCATCGTTCGCCAGGAATGGCCGAAGCTAGGCGCCGCTGACTTCGGTGCACACGTTACCGCCTTGCAGGCGCAACCCACCGACATGATCGTGGCCGGTGTATTTGGCGCCGACCTCGTCAATTTTCTGAAAGCAGGCCGTGACTTTGGTTTGTTGAAAGGCAAGATGCAGCTCTTCATCCATGGCGCCGATCTCGCGAAGCTCGGGGCGATGAAGGATTCCCTGCCGGAAGGCACGCTGACGACGGTGTGGTATCCGTTCTACGCGATCGACAATCCGCGCTCCAAAGCGTTTGCCGCGGAAGTGGAAAAGCGGATGAAGACCTACGCGACCGGACCGGCACCGGTCGGCTATACCGCGGGCCGCATGATCATCGAAGCGATCAAGAAAGCGGGCAGCGATGATGTCGATAAGGTCCGCGACCAATTGGGTAACGTGCAGTTCGAAGGCCCCACCGGCCTCATCAAGGTCCGTGGTTGCGACAACACCGCGCTCTACAACTTTTACGTCGGCAACATCAAACGCGACGCAAAATTCCCAGATGGCATCGGCGTCGAGAACGTCAAGACCTTCAATACCGAAAGCGTGGTGCGCTCCTGCGTCGAGATCCTGCGGGTGCGAGGCGGCTAGGTCCAAGCTTCATCGCTTGACGTGCCGCTCCTCGACATCCGCAATCTCGCGACCGCCTATGGCGCGAGTCAAGTGCTGTTTGGCATCTCCCTCAGCGTTGAAGCGGGTGAGGTGGTTGCATTGCTTGGGCGTAATGGTGCCGGTAAGACCACCACTTTATCGAGCGTGATGGGGCTGGTACCGCCTCGGAGCGGCAGTATTCAATTTCAAGGCAAGGAGATGTTCGGCGCCGAGCCTTTTGAGGCCTGCAGGCTGGGGCTTGGATTCGTGGCCGAGGATTGTCGTTTGTTCACCGGCCTTTCCGTCGCCGAGAATTTCGAAGCGGCGCGTATGGCGCCACGGAATGGCGCCGTACGATTGCCTTGGGATGTCCGGCGTATCGTTGGACTATTTCCCGATGTACGCACCTTCCTCGAGCGGCGCGCCGGAGCGCTGTCAGGCGGGCAGCAACGGATGGTTGCGATCGCGCGCACGCTGATGGGGAATCCTGATCTATTGCTGCTCGATGAGCCGTCGGAAGGCCTTGCGCCGCTCGTCGTCGAGGCGCTGTTGAAATGCTTGAAGACGCTGAAGGCGTCCGGGGCGACCGTGCTCATCTCGGAGCAGAACCTGCGCTTCGCGATGGAACTTGCCGATCGCGTGTACATCATCGAGAAGGGCGAAATTCGCTATCACGGCACACCGGCGGAACTCGCCGCGCGGCCGGAGATCAGGCAGCAATATTTAATGGTCTGAAGGGTTATTGCATATGAATTTGGCAGCAACGCTGACACAGGCCGCGGCGAAGTGGCCGAACAAAGAGGGCCTCGTCTTCGAAGGCCGGCGCTGGACCTTTGCGCAATGGAACCGTGCGGCGAACAAGGCGGCCCATGCGTTTGCCGCCCATGGCGTGAAGAAGGGCGATCGGGTTGCGATTCTCACCTGGAATCTGCCGGAACAGGTCATCGCTTTCTATGGGTTGATGAAGATCGGCGCGGTGCCGGTGCCGATCAACTACCGACTTGCCGCGAACGAAATAAAATACATCGTCGATGACAGTGGTGCGCGCCTACTGATGTTTGAGGAGGTGTTGCGGGACAAAGTGGCGCCAATTGCGGGGAAGCTCGCTGTGGAGGCCTTGCTCTATGTGGGGGATCGCCCACAGGGTCGTGAGATGCCGTTCGACCGTTTCATCGCCCTGGGCGCGGAGACGGAGCCCGCGGCCGATGTTGGTTACGATGACGCGGCGTTTATTATGTACACATCGGGAACCACCGGCAAACCGAAGGGCGTGGTCCGCACCCATCTGCAGGAGTTGATGGGAAGCATGATCATGGCGCTCGAATGCGGGTTTCGGCATGACGATGTGATTCTCAACAACAAGCCGCTTTTTCATATTGCGCAATTGCAGCTGCAATTCCTGCCGTTCGTGCAGATCGGCGGCAAGAATGTGCTGACCCGCGGTTTCGATGTGCATGAGACCTTGTCGTTGGTCGGCGCAGAAAAAATCACTTGCCTGCACGGCGTGCCGACGCAGATGGTGATGATGGTGCAAGCGGATTTGTCGCAATACGATCTACGGTCGCTGCGTTGTGGGTTCTTTGGCGGCCAGACCCTCGCCGATGATGTCACCAGGAAATGCATGGCTCTCTTCCCCGATTACTTCGGCAACGTTTATGGCTCCACCGAAGCCTTGGCGGTGACAACCTGCGATTACCGCAAGTATCCGAATAAACTCGGCAGCGTAGGCAAGGCCGCCATCAATATGGATGTGCGGATCGTCAATGCCGATTCCGGCGATCCGAATACGATCTGCAAACCGGGCGAGATCGGGCAACTCATTGCGCGTGGCCCGAGTCTCTTGAAGGAGTACTTTCGCCTACCGGAGCGTACGGCGGCAGCCTTTCGTGAAGGTTGGTTCTACTCAGGCGATGCGGCGTTCACCGATGACGAAGGCTTTATCACCGTCATGGGCCGCATGGATCACACCATCAAAAGTGGCGGCGAGAACATTCATCCATCGGAGGTGGAGAACGTCTTATTCGAGCACCCCGGTATTGCCAACGCCGCAGCTGTGGGTCTGCCAAGCAAGCGCTGGGGCCAAGTGGTGGTCGCAGCGATCATCAAGAAGGATCCAAACCTGGATGCGGCGACGCTCGACCAATTCTGTCGTGATAGCCCGAACCTGGCGGACTTCAAACGGCCGCGGCACTATTTCTTCGTCGATGAGATTCCTTCGAACCCGACCGGCAAAGTGGAGCGCGGAAAATTGAAAGATCGGCTGATGGTGATGATGAAGGAGCCGCTGGAGTAAGGATTTCAATCTATCTCATTCTGGAATCGCAAGGGACGCAATGAAAAGCGACATTGCCAATCAGTTGTATCTAATTTGCGAACGTGACTAGCAATGAAAGTCGCTTTGCGTCCTTTGCGGTTCAATCTAAATAGTCAGTAAGCAGGAGGAAGCGAGTGCGCCTTGGCTACGTAACCCCGTTCAGTCTCCCCGAGCACAGGCGTGTAACACTCGATTACGCCCGTATTGCCGAGGAGGGCGGCTATGAAGCCGTGTGGGTACCCGAAGCCTGGAGTTCCGATGCATTCACATTGCTCGGTGCAATCGCGAGCCACACTTCACGATTGCAGCTCGCGACCGGCATCGTTAATATTTTTTCGCGCACGCCTTCGCTTCTCGCACAGACGTTTGCGACGCTGGATGAAATGTCGAATGGCCGCGCCATCGTGGGCCTGGGTACCAGTGGGCAACAGGTCGTTGAGCGCTGGCATGGCGTCCCATTCGACCGGCCGTTGCGCCGTATGCGTGAGGTGGTCGACATTCTGCGTCTGGCGTTCTCGGGACAGCGCGTCGACTATGAAGGCGAATTCTTCAAGCTTTCAGGCTTCACCATGTTGATCAAGCCGGTCCGCGAACGGATGCCGATTTATCTCGCGACCTTCAAACCGCAGTCGTTACGCATGACGGGCGAGATTGCCAATGGCTGGCTGCCAACGCATCTTTCGCTGGCGCACCTCCCGGCGATGCGGGCGGATCTCGCGGCAGGCGAAGCGAAGGCCGGCCGCTCAGTAGGCAGTGTGGATCTCGCGGCGCAGACCCTCACCGCAGTTAGCGACAATGGTGATGAGGCGCGCCTGCATTGCGCACAACATCTCGCCTATTACGTGGGCGGCATGGGCACGTATTACCATGAATTGATGCACGCCTACGGTTATGGCGAAGAGGCCGATCGTATTCAGTCGCGCTGGAAGGCGAAGGATCGCGAGGGAGCCGCGCGACAGGTCAGCCGCGCGATGTTGGATGCCCTGGTCATTGCCGGCACACGCGACGAGTGCCTTGAAGCGATCGCCAAGCGAAAAGCGGCCGGGATCGAGCACATCGTGATTTTTCCGCCACATGGTGCGTCGGTCGCGGAAGTAACAAGAACGATGACGGCCCTCGCGCCGGCAGCGCTTTCGTAATGGCCGCGTAGCCATTCGTGCAAGGACGCGCCGGAGTATATTGCAGTCAAACGCCAGATAGCGCACCCGGTATCAACCAAGGGAGCAACCCAATGTCTTATCGTGACGCACTCAACATCCATGAACTGCAAGCGATGGCCAAGCGCCGTCTGCCCAATGGGGTCTACGGCTTTGTGGCGGGTGGTGTCGAGGATGATCACTCGCTGAGAAACAATCGCAACGTGTTTGAACGCATTCGGTTTCGCCCGCGTTCGCCGGTCGATGTGTCAAAGCGCTCGCAGGAAGTGGAGATCTTCGGCCGCAAGTTCGCTTGTCCGTTTGGCGTTGCGCCGATGGGCATTGCAGGCATGTTCCAATTTGACGCAGATCTCCAATTGGCGCGGGCCGCAGCGCGCATGCAAGTGCCGTTTACCCTCAGCAATATGTCCACGATTCCAATGGAGACGGTGGCCCAATCGGGTGGGCATGCGCGTTGGCTGCAAGCTTATATGGCCAATAATCGCGAGCAAGGTGCGAAATTTTCGCAGCGCGCGAGCGCGGCAGGTTATGAATTGCTGATGATCACCACCGATGTTCCGGTGCAAGGCAATCGCGAAAACAATTTTCGTAACGGCTTCACCTTGCCGCTTGAAATAGGACCCCGGTTAATCTTCGAAGGCATCACGCATCCGCGCTGGTCAACGACCGTCTTTGCACGCACGCTCATGAAGTACGGTGTACCGCGTCTTGAAAACACCGATCGTGCCGATCGCCCCACCATTCTCAAGCAGCAGGAGAAAGACGTGCGTGGCCGGCGTGATTCGGTCGACTGGGAGTTCATCCGCTTCATGCGCGATCAATGGAAAAAGCCGCTGCTGGTCAAAGGCATTCTGCATCCTGCCGATGCCGAACTAGCGGTGCGCTACGGTTTGGATGGGGTCATCGTGTCGAATCACGGCGGCCGCCAACTGGATGGTTCGGTGTCGCCGATCGAGGTGTTGCCGGAGATTCGCGCAGCCGTCGGCAAGAAACTGAAGCTTGTCATGGACAGTGGGATTCGGCGCGGTACCGACATCATCAAGGCGCTCGCGCTCGGCGCCGATTTCATCCTGTGCGGTCGCGCCGCGATGTTCGGCGTCGCAGTGGGCGGTGCAGACGGCGCGGCGCATGCGCTGCAGTTATTGAAGGCCGAGGTGGATCGCGACCTCGCGCAACTGGGCTGCCCCTCCATTGCGGAATTGAATCTGGATTTTCTCGATACACGCGATCTGTTCTATGGACACACATGGGCAACGGAGTCGCAGGCGGCGAAGCCTTTGAAGGCGGTGGTTTAATCGATGACTGGTCTCAATTCGCTTGGCGCCTTGGATGCCGCAAGAAAAATCGCCCGGCGTGAGATTCGCTCTGAAGATCTGGTGCGCGCTTGCCTGGAGCGAATTCGCGAGCGAGATGCAGAGGTCGGGGCATGGGTGTCGCTGGATGCAGAAGGCGCGTTGCAGGCCGCGCGCGAATGCGATCGCAATACGGTGGGTGGGCCCTTGCATGGGGTGCCGATCGGGGTCAAAGACATCATCGACACCGCCAACTTGCCGACCGAGTTCAATTCGCCGATCTATCGCGGCCACCAACCGCGTACTGATGCGAGTTGCGTGGCGATTGCAAAGAATGCGGGCGCGATTGTGCTCGGTAAGACGGTGACCACGGAATTCGCCTTTACGCATCCTGGGAAGACCCGCAATCCGCACCATCTCGCATACAGCCCCGGCGGATCATCGAGCGGTTCAGCGGCGGCAGTGGCTGATCGTATGGTGCCGCTCACAATCGGCACGCAAACGGGTGGATCGGTGATTCGCCCAGGTGCATTTTGCGGGGTCGTCGCGATCAAACCAAGCTTTAACACGATCAATCGTGCCGGGGTGAAGTCGCAATCGGAATCACTCGACACCGTTGGCGTGTTTGGACGTTCGATCGAGGATGCGGGGCTGTTCCTCCATGCGTTGTCGGGGGTGCCTGCACCTGATTTCACGCCTTTGCAGTTCCTCACGCCTACGATCGGCATTTGTCGTACACCGCATTGGGATCGGGCCGATAAGGCGATGCAAGATCGCCTTGAAGAGGTAGTCACTGCCCTCGCACGAGCAGGCGCCGTGATCTCCAACTATGCGCTCGACCGTTCATTCGAACACGTCTATGCCGATCAGGAAGTCACCCAGATGTACGAAGCGGTGCGCGCGTTTGCCTGCGAGTATTCGGTGCATCGATCGTTGGTGTCTGGCACGCTCCTTGCGCGTCTGGATGCGGCCGTCCACCACACCCGGGAGCGCTACAACATCGCGCAGCAGCGCGCGGCCGGTTATCGCGCGCGGATCGCGGCGGATTTTGACGCGTTCGACGCGCTGCTTACAATCTCGGCGCCAGGCGAAGCACCGCATGGCATTGCCACCACGGGAAACGCCGAGTTCAATCGGATCTGGACGTTGTTCGGCACGCCATGCGTGAACGTGCCGGCGGGCGTTGGTCCAAACGGATTGCCCTTGGGCGTGCAGGTCGTGGGGCCATACGGTGCGGACAATCGCACGATGATGATTGCCGAGTGGGTGCGACGGACCCTAGACGTGTAAGGGCGGTGGCGTCAGTGCGACGTAGTGTGATGTGCCGATCGGCGATCGTGATGGCCTGCGATACGATGCGTTGCCACAGCATTGCCATAATGGCGTCACTTTCTTCCTGTTTAATTGTCCATCATAAGGTTTAAACCACCGGCTTTAGCCGGTCAGCTTTAGCTGCGAAAATGTGTCGTACCAAGGGAGGTGCGGCATGGAATACAGGTACGGTATGGTCGATGAGGTGGCCGTCATGATTGCAGCGGTCGTAGTGTCCGTGCTGTTGATGATGATGTTTGCCAAGAAAATCGGCGATGTTGTATCGGCGCATCCGACGATCAAAATGCTGGCGCTCGCGTTCCTGATCGTGATCGGTGTGGTGTTGGTGGCCGACGGCTTCGATCACCATGTCCCGAAGGGCTATGTGTACTTCGCGATGGCGTTCGCGGTGGCGGTCGAGGCGCTCAACATCCGCCTGCGCAAGCGTCCAGGCAAGCCGGTGCAGTTAAATGAGCCGTATGCACGCGATAAGAAATAGAACCCGGGCATACGCAGTACCCGAATCAATGTTCGCATCGTCGATCGATCGTGCGCTGGTGGCTGCACCTGCTTGGCACCGAACAAGGTGCCGGCGGCGAATGCGTGAAATCTTGGCGATCAGGCCGTGAGCGTCCCCGCGGGCTGAATCCGGCGCAACGACTCGATGCCCCGCGGCATCCATTGCGGCGGGATCAATGCGGCAACCGCACCTCGGCTGTTGCCTCCGCCACCACGCGATCACCATTCATCAAACGCTGTGCGACGCTCACAATATCGAAATCGCCATTGACGCGGATGCCGGTCACTTCGCCAACGGCCACCAGATGATCGCCCGCGAAGGCCATCGACTTGTATTTGAGAGCGAGTCTGCGAATGAATGCCTGTGAACCCGCCCAATCGATGATCGCCTTGGCGAACACCGCGCCGTATTCCTGCCCGTCGATAACAACATTAGGCAGTTTGACCGATCGCGCGTAGTCGAGGTCATAGTGCAGGCGATGCCAGTCCCAGGTCGCAGCACCATAGGCGACGAGATCGACGGTCGTAAAGGTGCGCTCTTGCATGGGGAGCGACTCACCAACCTTCAATGTCGACGCGGACAAGGTGGGCGCGCTCATGCGTTTTCTCCCGCGGGCTGCAGGGGCTGATAGACGAGCGTCTCGCGATTGATTGCCAACAGCTCATTGCCGTCCGCCGTAAATCGGGCCACCGATTGCACGAATAGTTGCGTGCCACCGCGCGATGACGCTCGCTCCTCGATATTTTCGAGTGTCCACGCGGCGGAAATACGATCGGTGGGCAGGATCGGGCGAGTGAATTCGTAATCATTGCCCGCGCGGATCTGGCGACAGCCTTCGATCGGCAGATGCCACTCGTGTCCGAAATAGCCATCGACATTCGCCGGCCGGTGCGCGTATTGGCAGGTTTCCACGACCAGCGTCGGCGGTGCGATCACCGATGGATAACCCGCTTGGCGTGCGTAACCGTCATCAGAGTAAAGCGGGTTGTAGTCACGTAGGGCGAGCGCAAAATAGCGAATCGAGGCGCGGCTTAATTCTTCGCAGGCAGGATAGGTAATGGTGCGGCCGATCCAGGCTTTGAGTTCGTCGGTGAGAAGAGACATGAAGAATGGTGGGTCAAGTGGGCTGCAAGTTATTCGAGGATCGCGAATGGATCCACTTCGATCAGCATTTCCGGCCTGAGAAGCGCTTCGCAAACGAGCCCGGTCGAGGCCGGGTAGGGCTCCTTCATCAATTTCGTGCGCACGCTCGCCACGTCGCGGTATTGCGTGAGTGCATTGGGCGTCACATATTCAATGGTCTTGACGAGATTGCTTACGGTGCCGCCCGCCGCCTCGATCACTTTGATCACGTTGTGGTAAGTGTACTCGGCTTGCGCAATCACATCGCCTTCATGCACGACGCGTTCGGTTGCCGGGTCGAGCGCGCCTTGCCCCGAAAGAAACAAGAGCTTCCCCGCTTTGACGCCCGGGCTGTACGTGAGTTTCTGGTAGCGATCCCAGCCGGGGTTGATGGCGACGGGCTTGTCTCGTGTGGCGATGAAATCGTATTGAATCAATGCGTCGCGATGGCATAGCTTCGGCATTAGGATGCCGGCTGCGCCCGGATACACCGGCCCGAGAAATTCGCGTCGCACCCGCCCGGTAAACTTGTATTCGGCAAGGGCCGCCGGGGTGAGGTAGTCGACCGTCTTCACCACACGATCGAAGCCCAGTCCTAACGCGCCCAACATCCGCTTAGCCTTCTCGAAGATCGCACGAGTCTGGGCGACCACGTCACCCGCGCCGATGATGTTTCCTTCCGCATCGGTCGGTAGCACGGTTGGAAGAAACACCACCCCCGTCGAATCGCGCGCCACCGGCATGCCAGAGCCCATGTTTGTCGCCGGGCCCACTGGTCCAGCGGTCACTTCGATCTCAATGAATGCCTCCGGCCGCAGTAAGGCGCGCACCGGCACGGTGTTGATCGCGGGTTGATGCGTGCCGAACACTTCTTCGCGCACCGCTTTGGCCTCGGCGTAACGCTCGATGCCTTCCGGCTTCACATATTCGACAACGCGAACCACATCGTCCATTGTCATACCCGCAGCATCGAGGATGGTTGCGATTTTTTGGTAGGCGGTGCGGACCTGTTCGGTCATGCCGCCTTTGACGACGATGCGCTTTAACGCCGGATCGAATTCAGACGCCGTATGTCCGGAGAGATAGACGCGTTCGCCCACTCCGACCGCCAGGGAAAACGAATAGCGCGAGTAATCGAACCATGGGAAGTGTGTTGGCCTGATCGCGATCGGCGGCACGGGGCATCTCGAGTGAATGGAAGGTCCGGCAACGGTAGCGGTGGATGCAAGAGCATGTCAAGCAATGTCACGTGCTAGCATCAATGCCAGTGAATGCATTCCTCGTATCAACCGGCATCGTCGCCTTGGCCGAGATTGGCGACAAGACGCAGTTGCTCGCGTTTTTGCTTGCCGCCCGCTTCAAGAAGCCTGTTCCGATCATCCTTGGCATTCTCGTTGCCACGCTCGCCAATCATGGCTTGGCCGGTGCGGCGGGCGGCTGGGTGGCACATGCGGTGGGTGCGGGGGGTGATGCGCTGGATTCTTGGCGCTTCGTTCATTGCGATGGCGGTCTGGATCATGATTCCCGATCGGATTGACAATGCGCCCATCGCAGCGCCCCGCTTTGGCGTATTCGTCACCACGGTGGCGCTCGCGGCGCGCTACGACGCGTTGATTGCGGTCGTAGCGGGGACGACCCTTGGCATGATGATTGCCAATGTACCGGCGGTGTTATTGGGCGAGATCGCCGCCACGAAATTGCCGCAGCGGCTGGTGTATGGCATCGCGGCCGCTTTGTTTCTGGCGATGAGAATTATCGTTTTGGTGGTGCGGTAGGCAGTTCAACCACGCAACTGCCGCTTGAGCACCTTGCCGTTTGCGTTGCGGGGTAGCGGCGCATCGAGAAACGTAACGAAGTCAGGCACCTTGTAATCGGCGAGATGTTCCGCACAATAGGCGCGCACGATTTCGGTAGATAGAGCAGGGGAGCGTGCCACCACGAACGCGCGGCTTTTTTCGCCCAGCACCGGGTCTGGCTGCGCGACAAGTGCGACTTCCACCACATCCGGATGCGCCGACAACACGCTTTCTACTTCCGCGCAGTACACCTTGTAGCCGGCGCGATTGATCATGTCTTTCTTGCGGTCGAACACATAGACGTATCCCTTTGCGTCGATCGAGCCGATATCACCGGACTTCCAGTAACCGCTCGCGAATTCACGCGCGGTCGCTTCCGGATTGTCCCAATAGCCCGGCACGATCATTGGCCCACCGATCCACAATTCGCCCGCCTGGCCGATCGGGACTTCGCGCCCATCGTCATCCATGATGCGCACGTCACCACAGGGCACAACTTGTCCGACGCTGGCTAGATGCTCGGCTTGATTGCCTGCGGGTATGACGGTCACAGGTGAGGTCGTCTCAGTCGACCCATACGCGTTTTGCAGCACCAGGCCGGGGAGCTTTTTTGCCAAGGCCTCGATGGTGGGCGCGGGCATCGGTGCGCCGCCATATCCGCCGATTCGCCAGCGCGAGAGATCGGTGCGATCAAAACTTGGGTCACGCAACAGCAGGTTGTAAATCGCCGGGACGACCAGCGTGTGGGTCATGCGTTCCCGTGCGGCGAGTTCAAGAAACGGCGGGGCTTTGAACTCCCGAATAATGATCACACACGCACCGACGAGAAACATCGAGAGGGTAATCGCCACCAGGCCGGTCACATGACTCGCGGGGACGGCCAGGACCGATCGATCGCCAGCGCGAATGCCCATGCAGCATTGATAGTGCAATACCGAGTGAATGATATTGAAATGCGTAAGCATCGCCCCCTTAGGGCGGCCGGTGGTGCCGGAGGTGTAGAGCAGCACCACGGTTTCATCCTCGTTGGGCTGCGCGATGTGTGCCAAGGGTGGGCAATGAGCACCTAGCGATTCGAATGCGCTGGCCCCTTCGACGGCGCCATCGATCGAATAGCGCCGCACTGCGGTAGCCGGCATGCGTCCGACGAGCGCAGCATCGAAAACAATTGCCTTCGCCTGACATTGGTGCAGCACAAACGCCAAGCCGTCGCGTTCCTCTCTGACATTCACTGGCACGGCGATGGCGCCCAGATAGAAGGCGCCGACCAGCGCGATCATGAACTCATGCCGGTTGGTCACGAAAAGGACGATGCGATCTCCTGCGCCAACGCCCTCGGCGGCCCATCCGGCGGCAACGCGAAGCGATGCCTCGTGCAGGTTGCGATAGGTCAAGCGTTTGGCGCTATCGACCACCGCTTCCGCGTTGGGATGCTGGCTTACGGTACGAACGAGAAGGTCCGCTAGATTCCGGGGGCGCTCAGTAAAGCACGGTACCAGCCGGCCGAAATGCAATTCATTGCGGACGGCGGGCGCGGCCCAGGTGCGGGGCGAAGGGCTATGCATGGTCAAAGGTCAAGATTGTGGCGTGGGCGATTCTAGCGCGCGATGTGTTTCGCGTTGACCTACGCGCGATGAATTGCCACCAGGAGGAGTGCGTTATCACCGAAGGCGAAGCGGGTCGCCGCTATCGACTTAACAGCGATGGGTATCTGGGATCGCAACGGAATGGCACTTGCTTAAGTGCTTGCAGTCCGTCACCCTGCGCTACGACACGGAGGCCAGGTGAATCAGGTGTCCAGCCCTGGATGTTGATCGATGCTACAGGCCGTCGTCGCGGCAATGGCCGGTGCAAGTTCGCCGTGTCGCAGCGGCCGAATATTACGGACAGTGATCAGATTCACCTCGTCCCGTTTGCGCGTATTCCTCTCTGTCTATCGCTACTGCAGACGATACGACTCCAGCTCAACCGCGACATCATAGGTGCCACTGAGAGATTGCGCAGTCATCTTGACCATTCGTTTGGCCTGTAGAGCGTACCAAACGTTCATCGTCAACGGGCCGTGATAGGAGCGCTGCGCCCCGCCTGCGGCGCTGTTATCGTCATACGTGGCAGACAGTTCGATGCGCACGGCCTCGAATCGCCCCGCAGGTACGGTGACTTGTTCGGTGCCAACATAGCGTCCCGATCGAACCCCAAACAGCAATTGATCTGACATTGGATTGCGTGGATTCTCGAGCAGCCTCGGCGACTGTCGGGAAATTGCGGCCGTGTCCAGAGCGGGACTTGCGAGCAGGTACGGCGCCATATCGATCCAGTCATCCCGCACAACGCCAACCAATCCTGATAACGGGAATGAGCGTTTCAATTGGACGCCAGTAGGCAACTGAACCGTGTCCACGACCAGTTTATCGGCAGATTCGCTGACCACCATCGTTACCTTGCGCGATCGATCACCGCGCCGGTACCTTCTATCTTCGATGGAGTAGGTCCAGGTGTCGCCCACCTGGGGTGCGTTGGGTCCGGCCGTTGGCGGCAATGACGCAGATGTTATCTGGGCCGCTGAGGATATCGGGGTTGGCGCAGGTGCTTTGGCGGGCTGCACAGTAACAGGTGCAGCTGAAGGCGTTCCACCCATGGCCATGATCCTGACGCGCGCTAGTGGCGCAAAGCTCCCGGATGGGAATTGCTCCAGATACGCGAGATATTCGGCGACGTTGTTGCTGTTTTTAATCGAGTCCCAAAATGCCAATTCCGCCGGGGAAGCCGGCGCTACTGTTCCAGCCGTATAGGACGACCGGGCGTCGCCCCGCCATTGTCCATCGGGCTTGGGGCTGTCTGTGCGAAGGAAGTGGACATGCTCTTTTTTAGGATCGTACCCACTGTAAGGTAGCGCACATGGAACTTACCCTCGTATTCCTGGATCGGGGCGAGAGTGTTACGGGCTATGATGAGGCCCATCGCGACATGCTGCTGAACGAACGCGACTTCTCCTGCCTTGACAGACACCGTAAGATCCGCCCAGTTCTCAGCCTTGGAATAGATCGTGTGCTGTCCCGGTGGAACACTGAAATAGATGTATTGATTGGCGCGCGTGTAACCCACCTCGGATGAAGCTTCCTGATTCCCGACGAAAACATTGAATCGAATTACACCGCCGTACGTTGTTGGGCGTACCACGTAAATCATCGCCTTGCCGGCTTCGGGCAAATGCGGCAGCTGATAGTTTGCCGCCGCCGCTTTCATTTCCTCGGGCGTCGGCAAGCTCGCGCAGCCTGCCAACATTGAAACTACCCCAACCAGCAGCCAAATCGCAATAATTTTTGTTCGTTGCATGTTAGCGTCCCTCTCCCCTGGTTCGTTGACGTTTATAAATATCCTACCTCGAAATATTCGTTTCGAAGTTTGGCACACAGAGAGACCACGACGAGTGCTGCGAGGATCGTGCTAGGCAGTGTTCACATTCAGCCCAATTGACCGGGGGCAGCTAACTTTGTGAGAAATCTGTTTGCATCCTACTCTTTGAGTCAGTGGCAGGATGAACCGACAAATGCTGAGCGATGCGCAATGGGCGTTGAGCGAACCTTTCGTGTTTGGACGCCCCGGAGATCCTGGGCGCCACCGCAAGGACAATCGCTTGTTCGTGGAGGCAATGCAGTGGATTCTGCGAACCGGCTCACCATGGCGCGATATGCCCACGCACCTTGGCAACTGGCACACCACGTTCGTGCGCTTCCAGCGTTGGGCACGCTCGCAAGGCTGCGATGCGCTGTTGGAATATCTGAGCTGGCGTGGCCGATGCCATTCTTGTGGAGCGGGCAATTGCTCTTGGCGCGAAGCGCATCATGGTAGTTCGCAGCCGGGCCGAAACGTACCGTAAGAAAGACATCTGGGGACATCGCTATATTCGCTGGCGGCTCAGAGCATCGTCGCTTGCTTGCGACGACGCGTGAGCGGGTCAAACGCCTTGAGCAGGTCATGCAAATAATTCGCCATTCGCCGCGTGACGTCAGTGTCGTGGAAATCTGTCCGCCTGCGCATTTCGTTGCGGGGCGTTTCGTACGCGCTCGCAAGGTGGGAGGCGCTAGCAAGGCCTTGGCCTCAATCAACAGCGGATATACGGGCCGCGGCTTGAACGCACGTTGCGGTCAGACCAGCCCCTCAAACATCTGCACCGTGACGAGATCTCCGGGCGCCACATCGCCTCGCTCATGCTCCAGCACGATGAGGCAATTGGCCTCTGACATGGATCGCAACACCCCCGATCCTTGTTGGCCGGTGAGGCGGGCGGACCACTTGCCGTTGCTGTCTTGTTCGACGATACCGCGCTGATATTCGGTGCGTCCCGGCTTCTTGCGAAGCGCCGTGCGGCTCGCGACTTGCAAACGGGGTAGGGCGAAAGCATCGGTGCGGCCGGCCATGGTTAGCAGGGCATCGCGAACGAAGGCATAGAACGTCACCATCACCGCGACTGGGTTGCCGGGTAGTCCGAAAAAGCGCGCCGCGTCGGGGCCGTGGCCGATGCGGCCAAAGGCCATTGGACGTCCGGGACGCATCGCGATTTTCCAAAACACCACATCGCCCAGCCGGGCGAGGAGGCTCCGAATGAAATCCGCTTCGCCTACCGAGACGCCGCCCGACGTGATCACCGCATCAGCATTCGCTGCGGCATCGAGCAGCGCGCTTTCAAGAGAGGCGGGGTCATCGCGCACGACGCCCATATCGATTACTTCGCAGCCAAGACGAGTGAGCATGCCGTGCAGCGTGTAGCGGTTGGAATCGTAGACCTGCCCTTCTGCGAGCGGCTGTCCGATCGAGGCGAGCTCATCGCCAGTGGAAAAGAAGGCGACGCGCAATCGGCGCTTGACCGCGACCTCGCCGATGCCCAGCGATGCGATCAGCCCCAACTCAGCGGGGCGGATCAACTTGCCGGCGGGCAGGGCGAGCTTGCCCAGCGCGAGATCTTCGCCCGCGAAGCGCATGTTCTCGCCGGCTTTCTGTCCCGGTGGGATGATCACCATGCCGCCCGCTTCCCGTGTGACTTCCTGGACCACCACGGTGTCGGCGCCCAGGGGCATCACCGCACCGGTCATCACGCGAACGCACTCGCCCGCACCCATCGTGCCTGCAAACGCGCGACCGGCAAACGCATTGCCAATGCGCCTTAGCTGGGTTGGACCGTCCGCATGCAGATCGCTCGCGCGCACCGCGTACCCGTCCATCGCGGAGTTATTGTGCGCCGGGACATCGATGGTCGACAGGAGGTCTTCGCCTAACACGCGTCCTAGCGCAGTGCGTAGCGCGACCCGTTCTCTGCTTGTCACCGGCGAGAGAAACTCGCGAATGATGGTTTTTGCACTGTCGACGGGGAGTGCATTCGGGTCGTAATCGGCAAGACAACTCGCGATGACTAGATCGAGCGCGCTCATGGGCGTTCGAAGGCTTGCAATTCGGCACGGGTGTTGATGTTGGAGAACGCATCCGCCTCGTCATCAAATGCCACTTCGACGACGCGAAGCGTTGCATACCAGGTATCGATCTTGCGGCCGCCGCCACTAAGAAAGACTTCCAGATGCGCGCGAACAGTCGTGCGCACGAGGGAAAACACGGGATGCGGCTGATCGAAGGTCTTGGCGACTGCGATGTCAGCGTCGTGTTCGGCGCGTGCCGCAGTGAGACGTTTAACGAGATCGAGCGGCAGAAACGGTGAATCACAGGGCACGGTGACGAGCTCCGCTGTCGTCGCGATGCTGAGCCCGGCATGGAGCCCGGCCAGTGGGCCCGCAAATCCACCCACCGCATCGGCCACTACTGGCAGACCGTAAGCACGATAGGCCGCCATATTCTGGTTGGCGTTGATGACCAACTCACTAACCTGCGGGCGCAACCGCTCGATCACCCACTCGACCATCGGCCGCTCGCGTAACTGCTGCAATCCCTTATCGACACCGCCCATGCGGCGCCCCTGTCCACCGGCCAGAATGAGCCCGGTGATCATGCGAGCATCGTGGGCATGCGCGTCTTCACGAAGCGATGTTTGCCGGTGAAAAGCAGATAGTGCTTGTTGACCGCGCGGCCCAGCATCGTAATGCCCGTCCGGTTGGCGATTTCCCAGCCCATTTGTGTGAGCCCAGAGCGGGAAACGAGAAACGGAATTTCCATTTGCGCCGCCTTGATGACCATCTCAGAGGTGAGTCGCCCGGTCGTGTAGAAAATCTTGTCTGAGCCATCCCAGCCTTCGAGCCACATTTGGCCCGCGATCGCGTCGACCGCATTGTGGCGGCCCACATCTTCGACGAATGTGATGATCTGACTCGCATTGCCTTCATTGGTGGCAAGCGCGCAACCATGCACGGCGCCCGCCGCCTTGTAGATCGTTTCATGGCGGCGCACCGCCTCCGTGAGTGCGTACAGGCCCTCCTCAGAAAGCGTGACGTCATCGCGGAGGTTGATCGACTCGATTTCTGCCATCAGATCGCCGAACACCGTGCCTTGTCCGCAGCCGGTGGTGACGGTGCGTTTCTTCATGCGCTCACGCAGGCCCTTGACGCCTTTGCGCGTAGTAATGGCGACCGCGTTCACCTCCCAATCGACCTGCACGGCGGCGATTTCATCGATCGATTTCACCAGGCGTTGATTGCGTAGATAACCCACGGCGAGCGCCTCGGGTGCTTGGCCAAGCGTCATCAGGGTGACGACTTCGCACTTGTCGACATACAGGGTAAGCGGGTTTTCGCCTGCGATCGAGGTGGGCAGCAGCTCACCGTTTTCATTGAGGGCATCGACCTCAAAGGTCAGCGGTCGGGTGGCGTGGGTTAGCGTCGGTTTCACGAACTCACTCAAAAATTCACATCACTAAAGAATTCAATCGCTCAAAACCTCACCACGGAAGACGCGGAGAGAAAGGAGGAACAGAAACAAGTTCAATTAAATGACTTCTACGTTCATGAGACATATTGGAGAACGCATATTCATTTTTGCGCCGCAACTCCCGGAACGCTTTGCCTCCCATTCCTCCGCGTCCTCCGTGTTCAATTTCTGAGCGCCTGAGCAGGTCAGCCGCCAATGTACGACATCTCGATCTTGCGCAGACCCGCCGTCGCAGCGGTGCGGATCTCAGAGTACCGGTCACCCCGCCCGCGCCACACGGCCGCGACTTGCGCTGCAATCTCCGCGTCCGTCGCGCCGCCCCGCAATAAGCTGCGGAAATCATAGCCCGATGATGCAAAGAGGCAGGTGTATAGCTTGCCTTCGGTGGATAAGCGCAGGCGTGTGCAGGTGCTGCAAAAAGCTTGGGTCACCGATGAGATGACGCCGATCTCGCCCGAGCCATCCTGGTACCACCAGCGTGCGGCGACTTCGCCTTCGTAACTCGGATCGATCGGCGCGAGCGGCATTTTCTCATTGATCTGTCTAACAACTTCCGCGGAGGGGACGACATCGTCCATCCGCCAACCGTTGCTCGCCCCCACATCCATGAATTCGATGAAGCGCACGATGTGACCGGAACCCTTGAAATGGCGTGCCATCGGCACGATCGTGTGATCGTTGACGCCGCGCTTCACCACCGCGTTGATCTTGATCGGGCGAAGGCCGACGGCGGCGGCGGCTTCGATGCCTTGCAGCACTCTTTCCACCGGAAACTCCGCATCGTTCATCGCTTGAAACGTCGGGTCGTCCAGCGAATCGAGACTTACCGTCACCCGCTTCAGCCCGGCATCGAACAAGGATTGCGCTTTGCGTGCGAGCAACGAGCCGTTGGTGGTGAGCGTGATGTCGATGCGATCGTCGATCCTCGCGAGCATTTCGATCAGGCGTTCGACGTTCCGCCTGAGCAGTGGCTCACCGCCCGTGATGCGAATTTTTTGCGTGCCTAGACCGATGAAGATGCGGGCGACCCGCTCGATCTCTTCGAACGAGAGGAGATCTTTATGCGGCAGAAACTGGTAGTTCTTATCGAAGACATCTTTCGGCATGCAATAGGTGCACCGAAAGTTGCAGCGATCGGTCACCGAGATGCGCAAATCATGCAGGTGCCTGCCAAGGGTATCGACCGGTCCATCTGATCCGGCGTGATGCCCACCCGCCGCGGGCAGCGCGCGATCGCGCCTAGCATCAGCGATGGGGATGATGCGATGCGGAACGGGGCGAACGATGCGCTCGGTCATGACGGTAAAATCGGGCCTCATTAGGCTGTGGTTGCACGCGGTGATCGGATGCGGTGATCTGCACAGTAAGCGGTGAAACTTGCTTCCTGTCGCGCCTTGAGCCATAAATGCGCGATCATGGCGACCGTGCCCCAGTATACAGAAGCCATTCGATGTCTGAACCTGATTCCTCGTCCGCCGTCACGCCGATAGCCCTTGCCGATCAAGGGCCAATCCGCCTTGCCGTGATCATGGAGCGCACCACGATTGACAATCGGTGGCAGCCCTTCCGTTGGGAACCGATCGGTATTGCGCCCGATACGAGCGCGTCCGGTTCTAGCGATCCATCCGGTCCGATTCGACATGACGAGACCACCGAGCAGTGGCGTCATCCGGGTTTTGCCGTGGCGCTATATAGGGACGAAGCCGAGGGGTATTATCTTAATGTGTCATCGCCGCGTCCGTGCGCGTTTGTGAAATGGGAAATGGTCGATGGGCAGGGCGTGCCGATCAGCGTGACCTTGAGCTACAACGAAGCCGCACGAATCATGGATGGCGGAGGGCAGGTCGATAGTGTGCCCCTTCCGGTTGAGATACTCGGTTGGCTGGCGCGCTTCGTCGATGCGCACTATCGGCCGGAAGGCAAGAAACAGCGCATTCGGCCGCCATCGTTCAAAGGTGCCCATCGGGAGGATCGGTCATGACCGACCACGAACCTTTCCTCTCGCGGTGGTCCCGGCGCAAGGTTGCAGCCCGGGAGCCGGTCGAGCCGGCACCTGACGTCCTGGCGCCCGCGGTTCCCCAGCCCATCGCGAATGCAGAACCGGCGCAGGTGGAACAAGCGCCCCAGGCGTTGCCGTCTATTGATTCACTGCGCGGTCTCCAATCGGAGTATCGTGAATTCCTGCAGCCGGATGTCGATCCCGGTACGCAGCGTGCCGCGTTGAAGAAATTATTTAGCGATCCGCATTTCAATCAGATGGATGGGCTCGATGTCTATATCGATGACTACAACAAGTTCGAACCGATGAGTGCCGCGGTGGCCGCCACGCTGGGGGCTAACAAATTCTTGCATGTGGTCGACCACCTGCTAAGTGAACAGCGAGACAAGGCAGCCGCAGAATCGGCGCCGCCGCAGGAAGCAGTCGTGGTCAGCGAATCGCCCGATAAGGCATCGGATGCAATGGCGGCGGTCGAGCACATCGAATTGACCGAAACGAACGAGGTGGAAAGCCCGGCAACCTATGAAGAGAACGACCAAGCCCCGCCGGCCGCGACATAGCGGCGGTTCTCCTTTGCGAAAATTGGCGGATGGGTACCGCGTTCTTCTGGTGAAATGCGCTTAGCTTTTCGACCCTACCTGATCGGCGCATTGCGTTTTGGCCCTTTAACCTCTCACCTGTCATTTTTCACCGTACTCAATGTCCCTCAATCCCCGCACTCTCAAGGTCTGCAACTGCAATCGCACGATGAACATCGATGCGGCGGGGTTGGCATTAGCGCTCAAGCTTGATGCGTCGGTGACCGTCCACACCGAGTTATGCCGCAAGGACGTGCAGGCGTTCGCGACCGCACTGGGTGGCGAGCAGTGCGTCGTGGCTTGCACCCAGGAAGCCACGCTGTTTGGGGACTTCGCGCGCGAATCGGGTTCGACCACTCCGATCAAGTTCATCAATGTGCGGGAGACGGGTGGTTGGTCAGGCGAAAGTGCGCTTGCGTTGCCGAAGATTGCCGCGCTCCTTGCCACCGCTGAATTGCCCGACGCCGAGCCGGTGCCGAGTGTGTCGTACCAATCTGGCGGGCAACTGCTGATCGTTGGGCCGGCTGCCGCGGCGATTGCATGGGCCGAAAAACTGGCCGACGACCTATCAGTCAGCGTCCTCGTGACCGACGCGCTCGGTGGCGAACTGCCCATCGAGCGGCGCTATCCGATCTGGTCAGGCAAGGTGACGAGCGCAGCGGGTTACCTCGGCAATTTCACCGTGACGTGGGACCAGCGCAATCCGATCGATTTGGATGTCTGCACCCGCTGCAATGCGTGCGTTCGCGCCTGTCCGGAGCAGGCGATCGACTTCAGTTATCAGATCGATCTCGATAAGTGCCAAGCACATCGATCCTGCGTGACGGCATGCGGCGAGATCGGCGCCATCGATTTCGACCGACTGGACCGTGCGCACAACGAACGCTTTGATCTCTTGCTCGACCTGTCCGATGAACCATTGATCAAAATCGCGCACAAGCCACAAGGCTACGCGGCACCCGGTCGCGATCCGTTGGACCAAGCGCTCGCCATTCAAACCCTGGCCAAGATGGTCGGCGAATTCGAGAAGCCACGTTTTTTCCAGTACAACGAAAAACTTTGCGCGCATGGGCGATCGGGCAAGGTGGGCTGCACCAACTGCCTGGATGTCTGTTCAACCGGGGCGATTAGCCGTGCGGGCGATAAGGTCAAAGTCGAGCCGCATCTGTGCGTGGGGTGCGGCGGCTGCGCGACGGTGTGTCCATCGGGGGCGATGACCCACGCCTATCCGCGGGTGACCGATCTCGGCGCCCGACTTAAACGCGTCCTTGGCGTGTATCGGGGGGCGGCCGGCAAGGACGCGGCGATCCTTTTCCATAATGAGAGCGATGCCCACACGCTTATTATGCGGTTGGCCCGGCGCGGCAAAGGGTTGCCCGCGCGTGTGATCCCGATCGAGGTGCATCATGTCGCGGCGGTGGGGTTGGATCTCGCGCTCGCGGCGATTGCCTACGGCGCATGCCAAGTCATCGTGCTGTCGGCCGGCGTCGAATTCGATGAGTACGGTCCGGCCATCGAAAAACAGTTCAGCTATGGGCAGACCATCCTGACCGCGCTAGGTTTTACCGGCAAGCACCTGCATATGGTGCGGACAGACGAGGTGCGCGATCTGGAAAAAGCCGTGTGGAATCTCGCTCCGGCCGCCAGCGTAACGAAGGCCGCAACCTTCAATTTGTCGGCCGACAAGCGCACCTCGCTCGATTTTCTCATCGATCATCTGGCGAAGCAGGCGCCCAAACCCCAGACCGCCATCGCGCTGGCCAAGGCCGCACCCTTCGGCGCGATTACCATTAATAAAGACACCTGCACGCTGTGCAAGGCGTGTATCGGCGCTTGTCCGACCGCTGCGCTGCAGGATTCGCAGGAGGCCCCGCGCCTCAATTTCATCGAAGCGAACTGCGTGCAATGTGGGCTGTGTGAGACCACCTGCCCGGAGCGGGCGATTACGCTGGTGCCACGTCTTGTCATCGGCCCGGAGCGGAAGAATCCGGTTACGCTCAATGAAGCCGAACCGTTCAACTGCGTGCGCTGCGCGACGCCCTTTGGCACCAAGCAGATGATCAACAATATGATGGGGCGGCTGACCGCACACTCGATGTTCGCTGGCGGTGGCGCACTGCGGCGGTTGCAGATGTGTGCCGATTGCCGCGTGATCGACATGATGGACAATAAAAGCGAGATGTCGATCCAAGATGTCAAACGCGGCGACTAGGCGAGCAGCGTCGATGGCAACTCCTCTGCAAGCCCCTTCTGCCTTGACGCCCGAAGACGAGGGGCGTCGTGATTGCTATGCGATGCTCGCCCGGGTTTTTTATGCGCCGCCGGATCAAGCATTGCTAGACACTGTGGCTGGGTCCGCGACCGGTGGGGCTGGCGTCGTCGCTCAAGCTCTCGATGTGCTGGCTGCCGCTGCACGGGAGGCCGACGTTGCCGAAGAACATCAACGATTTGATGACCTTTTCATTGGCACAGGTAAGGCGCCGGTCACGCTGTACCTCTCCCACTATCTCACCGAAACCGGTCGGGAAAAGATTCTGGTGGGGCTGCGGGGTGAACTCGCGTCCCTCGGTCTGGCCCGCAAAGAATCGGCTCGGGAGCCGGAAGACCACATCGCTGGGCTTTGCGAGTTGATGCGTCATCTGGTGGGGCAAGGATCGGACGAAGCCGCTCTGGCCCGTCAACGCGATGTCTTCGATCGGTACTTGGCACGCGGCTTTGGGCCGCTCTGTGATGCGATTCAATCGGCTGATCGTCCTGGGGCGTTTTTTGCGGGCGTGGCGACCTTCGCCAAGGCCTTTCTGTCGGTCGAGGCAGAGAGCTTTGCGATGCTTGAATAGCAGCCTTCGCCCAGCGATCAAGGCGTGCTCCCGTGCGTGCCCTACCGGTATGCTTGCACGGATTGTTGCGCATACTGGTCCATCATAAGGTTTAAACCACCGGCTTTAGCCGGTCAGCTTTAGCTGCGAAAATGTGTCGTACCAAGGGAGGTGCGGCGCTGAACACTGGTGACCACTTCCACCCGGTTAGGTCTTATTGAAGACATAGTCATATCCATAGTCATATTCCTAGTAGTTAGTTTAAGGAATACCGATGGGACTGTCATTCAGGGGGCTAACTCACTGAATGAGGCACCCCAATTCTCACTACGCAACTGAGAAGTTACGACACACGCTCAAGCTACAGAAGAATAATATGACTACTTGCGGCAATTGCACAATGACTACGAAATCAGCCATAGCACTTTCGACACCTGGGCAAGCTGCAGGCGGCCCTGTCTGCTGCCGGCGTGGCAACCCAGGGCCAGCCGGTCCTCGCGCTACAACGGCCCCATGACGCCTTGGTTCATGCGCCGAAACGAGATCTGGCTGGCGCTGCAATGATGAGATTGCTCCTCCGGCGGTGCACCCTGCTTGCGTGCCTGCTGGCAGCCAGCACCGCACTGGCGCAGCCCGCTGCAGTCGCCGAGCGTTACAGCCTGGTTCCGGCCAGCGCCGACGGCATCGGCAAGCGCTACATGGGGCGCGAGATATCGTCGGTGATGGGCTGGCAGGGTGCGGCCTGGCTGGAACGCGAAGAGCGTGATCGCGAGGAGCGCACCGACCTGCTGCTGGCCGCGCTAGCACTCAAGCCGGGCATGGTGGTGGCTGACATCGGCGCCGGCACCGGTTACCTGTCGCGGCAGATGGCGCCGGCGGTGATGCCGGGCGGCAAGGTCTGGGCGGTCGACGTGCAGCCCGAGATGATCAGCCTGCTTCAGGCCGGCCTGAAGCGCCGCGGGCTGACCGAGGTCGAGGCACGGCTGGGCGCGGTGGACGACGTCAGGCTGCCGGTTGGATCGGTGGACCTGGTGGTCATGGTCGACGTTTATCACGAACTGGCCTTCCCGTACGAGGTTTTGGCCAGCGTGATGAAGTCCCTCAAGCCCGGCGGTCGCATCGCCTTCGTCGAGTACAAGGCCGAGGACCCGCGCGTGCCCATCAAGCCGCTGCACAAGATGAGCGAGGCGCAGATTAAGCGGGAGGCGGGTGTCTTCGCGCTGGACTGGGAACGCACCGTGGGCACGCTGCCGTGGCAACACCTGGTAGTGTTCCGCAAGCGGGGCTGATCGACCGGCGGACTTGTCACCGTTGATCGCGCCGACCGCAGGATCGATGCGATGCCAACGCTGGTCGCTCG
>SHXR01000011.1 GCA_009693235.1 Betaproteobacteria bacterium
CACCACGCTCTTGCATGATTTCTTCAATATGACGAAGGCTCAGCGGTAGGCCACGTACCAGCGAACACAGGTGAGCATGACTTCGAGCCGATAGTGAAGCCGCTTGAGGACCTTGTGCAAGGCGTTGTAGATCACTATTTTAGGGAAATAAAACATAGCCCACATTATCGGTTGTGCTTAATGCGACAGAACCCCCGGATGACCGTCTGAGTCCGAACCGACATGCGCACCGTGCAGATGGGTGACGAGCGGCACCGGCCCGAGATATGGACCGACCACTTTGCCGACGCCCAGCGGATCGGCCCAATGCAGGGTCGAATCGATATCGAACAGATGGCGAAGCGGCTGCCCCCCTGCGATTGACCAGCTGGTTCGACCAAGTGACATCGACCGGCCGACCGCGGCGCATGACGATCGTCGGGCCGGGGCTGGAACCGTTGTACGCCCATGCAGTCGAACGCAGCGCACGACCACCACTTTGCAGACTGAATGACTTTTTAATTTGCGTCACCGAAATGGTCACCGCACCACCGCGCGTCATGTTGAGCACGGGCGGCACGACAAGCGGATTGGTGAATTTTGTTTGTGTAAGCGGATCCAGCATCGCGGTCTGGCCATAGGCTTTTCCGGACATCAATCCAGCGGGGAGCAGCACCGCACCGCCCGCATACAACCCGTTCTTGAGAAAATTTCTACGTGAGATCATTGCGTGATCCTCCTAGTCGGCAGTCGATTGGTTCGACGATTCGTGGTGTGCCGGATCAGCGCTCTGTTTGCACCACCATCGTCAACGTGCGTCGATACTAGAAGGGGGTATGTGAACGTTTCTTATACGCGACGGGCTATGCGGGTCAATAACTGTCAACCGTGTGGGCACAACACACAGCGTGTGCTTCGATCCAATCGAATGCCGTACTAGTTCCGGGCTTGTAACGAAAGCGATGATCATTCGTTGCCGCCGATCGGCTTGCAGGGCGTCTGCCGATGCGAAGACCAAGACGACGAATCACCCGTCGCCTGCGGCGAAGGCTCCCCCGCCTCGACTACAATGCGTCATTCAGGAATCACTGAACTAGGGGCTCGCCCCCTAGTAACTCCCTGAATATTTGAGCACGCTGATTACGCGGGATAGCTTAATCAGCGTTTCCATGAATTTCATCTGCATCAACTATGGCGAACACCGCAGCATTACGCGCCGCATGCATCATCGGCTGGCCGGTCGGGCATTCGCGCTCGCCGCTCATGCACAACCACTGGATCGGCAAGTACGGCATCCACGGCATCTATCGTCGCGAGG
Source organism: Betaproteobacteria bacterium (assembly GCA_009693235.1). Taxonomy (GTDB): domain Bacteria; phylum Pseudomonadota; class Gammaproteobacteria; order Burkholderiales; family SG8-39; genus SHXR01. The sequence continues at coordinate 1,298 of SHXR01000011.1, forward strand.
CGGTTGCGCCCGAGGATTTCCCGCGGTTCATCGCGAGTCTTGCCGACCGCGGCTATGTCGGGGCCAATGTGACGCAACCACATAAGGAGATGGCGCTTCGCTTATCGGCGCCGGATGCCGGCGCACGCGCGGTCGGTGTGGCCAACACCCTGTGGTATGAACATGGGCGCCTCCAATCCACCAACACCGATGTCGAGGGGTTCGTCGGTGCCCTCGATGCGTCGGCGCCCGGCTGGGATCGTACCGCCGAACAAGCACTGGTCATCGGCGCGGGCGGCGCGGCGCGGGCGGTGATCTTTGGCTTGCTGGCACGCGGCGTGCAACGGATGCACGTCGTCAATCGCACGATCGAGAAAGCGGAGACCCTACGGGCGGCATTTGGGCCCAAGGTGGTGCCGGCGGAATGGTCGCGGCTACCCGACTTATTGAAAGCGGCTAACGTCATCACGAATGCCACTGAATTAGGCATGCATGGCCGCGCGGAATTGGCGATCGATCTTGGTCCTGCCCGCGACGATGCGCTCGTTGCAGATGTCGTCTATGTGCCCGTTAAGACCGCTTTGCTGGAACAGGCGACGCGTCGCGGACTTCGCACATCAGATGGCTTGGAGATGTTGCTCTATCAGGCTGGCCGCGGATTCGAGAAATGGTTTGGCGTGCGACCCACGGTGACGCCCGAACTGCGCGCCATCATGGAACAAGACATCGGGGGGAAGAAGTGACCGACACAATCATGGTCCTCAACGGACCCAATTTGAACTTGCTGGGTGTTCGCCAGCCGCAGATCTACGGCTACGACACGCTAGATGACATCGGCAAACGCATGGCAACGCGTGCCAAGACGCATAAGCTTGTCATCGATCTTCGCCAATCCAATATCGAAGGCGAACTGGTCACCTGGATCCAGGAGGCGCGCACCACCTGCGCAGGCATCATCATCAATCCGGCCGCCTACACGCACACATCGGTGGCGATTCTCGATGCGTTGTTGACCTGCGAATTTCCGGTGATCGAGTTGCATCTATCGAACCCGCATAAACGGGAGGAGTTCCGGCACCGTTCCTTCACCAGTCTGGTCGCGAAAGGCATCATTGCCGGGTTCGGCCCGCACGGCTACATCCTGGCCCTCGATGCTATGGCCGAAATGCTCAATGCGACTGCCGGACCGCCCGCCAAGAGAAAAGTACCAACGAAGTAGCCCGTTACGAAAGCGGCCTGCCGCCGCCTGGCACCGGCGCATCAAAGGCATTGAGCATCATCGCGACCATCGTGTAGAAGCCCGCCGCGGTGATGAACTCAATCAACAAGTCCTGTCCGAGCGCCGCTAGCGCACGGTCGTAAGTCGGTTGGCTGAGCGTCTTCGCTTCGGCCAATTCACGCACCGTTTCATACACGAGCCGCTCATCGTCCTTCTCGAAAGTCGGCCGCTTCCCGGCGCGAATCGCTTCGATCACGGCATCCGACACGCCTTCCTTGCGCGCTGCCGATTCATGCGCAAACCATTCGTACTGTGCCGACCAATGACGCGCGATCACGAGCACCATCAATTCAAACAGCCGCCGGTCCAATTTACCCGTGAGGCGCAGGGCGTTGCCGAATTGATTGGCGCGGTCGGCGATCTCCGGCAACCGCAGCCAAATGGCAAACGGCCCGCGCACCACCCCGCCGCGCGCTCCACCTATTTCATCGTGAATACGTTTCTGTGCTGCTGACATTTCTGCTGGCTGCAAATCCTTTATCCGTGCCATGTGTCCCCCCCCCCCGCTTAGCGTGCGTTTTGTGCGCCGGTCACTGAACCCGCGCGTTTCGGTGTGCCATCGATCAGCACAAAGGCCACCCGTGCCGGGACTTTGCCGCGATTGGCCCAGGCGTGATTGGTGCCCAATTGCACCATGACATCGCCTGCGCGCATGGTCACGGTGGAATCATCGAGGTCCATGTCGATCTCGCCCGCGATGCAAATGACATAATCAATCGTGTCGGTGCGATGCACACCATGCACCGTGTTGCCCGGCTGAAATTCGATCACCGCAAAGCGGGTACCGCCGGCAGGCGGTGGCGTGCCAAGGATGCGCGTACCGGCGTCTTCATTCACCAGGAATGATGCCGACGTTTGATCGGTGGTCCAGATCAGCGTGGAACGCGCCTGCTCACTCGCCGATTTGTGGTTGGTCGCCGGGCGTCCATCCAGACCACTGCCTTACCTCCTGCATCGTGACGCGTGACGACGCGTCGCACATCGCCGAATTTGCCTTGTGCTGCCATGAATCTCTCCTCTACGTTTTATTGAGTTGCAAGACCGCAAATTGCACGAGCAATGCGGTCGCCATGAGCCATAAGAATCCGCGCAACCAGCGCATGTAGGTCGCAGGCTCAATTCGCACCCGTATGCGCGCGCCGGCCATCAACGCTGCCGCGGAGGTGCCCACCCACGGAAGCAACGACACCCAAAAACTAAAGCCCATCCCTTCCACGCTCGACCAGCCGGTAATCTGCGCGGCCTTGCCACCGATGCCACAGAAATTCGCCACCTGCACCATCACGCGCGGCCCGACTTCCAACCCTTGAAACAAGATCAGCAGAATCGGCAGATTCATATTGGTACTCGATTCCACCCAGCCGCCGATCAGCCCCGCAACGATGGTGGCCGGAACAGGATAGCGCTTCATCCAGCCAAGCCTTGATCCCCCCAATCGATTGATGTTGAGATACAAGAGCAGCACGAGCGCGAGCAACAACATGAACGGTGCGGGATCGACGGTCACAACGATGCGCGTGCCAACGAAGGCGCCACACATGATGGCAAGCGGCAGATACCAAAAACGCCCGATGCTCTCAGACCATCGCCCGCCGATGATGGCATTGGCAATCGACAGCACGAAGGTCGGCAGCAGAATGATCACGATCGCCGCCTTGGCGTCCAGCACCAAATAAAGCAGCGGCATGGCGACCAGCGGATAACCAAAGCCCAGCGCACCGTGCACAAAACCGGATAGGACGGTGACGAGCGCGATCCAGGCAACGGCCCACAATGACAACGAGGCAAAAATTTCCATGAGGCGCGGAGCATGCCATCAAGCCGGCGCGGGCGTATTGCCTCGGCAGTTCAGTTCGCGTTGCCGCTACCGCGCTTGCGCGCCCACGGCAAGAAGCTAGCGCATGAAGGCAAATGTTGGGACGTGGCCGAGAAGGAATTCAAACTTCCCGCCTACGAGAACTGGCCGGGCTACGCCGGTAATGTGCAGTTCATCGCGCGGCGCTATTGCGCGCTGTGGGGTCGAGGTACCTGACCCAGCGGCCGCGGCAAGACTGCTCGATGGCGCCCACATGCCATCGAGCGGCCCGCCGTTGCGACGCCTGCAATCCCATTCGCACTGACGTGCCCTGCACCGCCCGCGCTCTCGTCAATGTATAACCTCGCATAGACTATGGGCCGATCTGCATTCCAGCATCGACCATTCTCCAACTCGAGAGGAACATCATGACGATCTACGTTGGCGTTGCGCGCAGGACCGGTGGTACTGTCTCAGGGGTGTTCCGCCAGAAAACCGGCGCTTCCACTTGGGAACTACTGGGCGGTGGACTGCCCACGGGCATCCATGCACAGGCGATTACGGTCCATCCGACCAATCCGGATATCGTCTATGTCGGCGCGGGCGAAGGCCTTTATCGCAGCAGCGACGCCGGCAATCATTGGGAGCGCCTGAACACACCGGCCGATCTGCAAATCTGGTCGGTGCTAGTGCATCCAGGCAATCATCGCACCTTGTACGCGGGCACCTCGCCGGTTGGCGTGTTGCGGAGCGATGATTCCGGTTCAACCTGGCGCAAGCTTCCGAATGCCAGGCAGCCTGATCGCGTGAAGATGTCGTTTCCATGCCGCGTGATGCGATTGTCGATCGATCCCGCGCATCCCGAGCATGTGTATGCGGCGCTCGAGGTCGGCGGTGCCATGCGCAGTCTCGATGGCGGTGAAACCTGGCAGGACTGCGCAGCCGAGTTGGTGAATCTCGCCGAGCGCAATCCGCATTTGCGCAGCCGCCTGCAAAGCGATACCGACAACGAAGGCATGCTCGATGCCCATGCGCTCTGCGTAAGCGCCGCCAAGCCCGATACGGTTTTTCTAGCGGTACGCATGGGCGTGTTCAAAAGCACCGATGCGGGCTCGACCTGGCAAGACGTGCGAGTTGGCCGGTTCTCACCGCTCACCTATGCACGCGATATCCGCGTCTCACCGCATGATCCCAAGACGCTGTTTGCCTGTCTGTCACCGGCCGCCGCCAGCCAGGATGGTTCGCTCTATCGCAGCCGTGACTTCGGCGAAACCTGGCAACGGCTCGATCGCGGCGTCAAAGCACGCGCAACGATGATGGCGGTGGCGCAGGATCCGCGCGATGCCAAGTCGATTTCATGCGTATCGCGCTGCGGCCAGGTGTTCAGCACGTCCGATGACGGTGCAACATGGAACGAAACGCTGCTGCCCGAAGGTGTACACGACGTCTACGCGATCGCTCGTGGTTGAATCAGGGTGGGCGGATAAGCCATTCGCCTTCATCCTCACCACTTGTTGCGCAATTCGCGGAGTTTGACGAACACCGTTTTAGGATCTGGATGGCCCGGCAGATCCGGAAACGCTTCGCGCAGCTTGGCGATCACCGATGGGCTCGTCAGGCGAAAAAACGTGTTGATCTCGCGCTCGACTTGTAGGGTGGAAACATACGCGGTATTGGGGTCTTGACCGGCGAGCCTGGCAAGCATCGCCTTCGCCGCTGCGTTGTCCGGCTCGCGATTTAAGGTAAAGCGCAGATTGTTCTCGATGTAGTCGTGACCGGGATAGATCTCGGTATTCTCGGGCAGCTTATTGAGTTGGTCCGCGAAAGTCTTGTATAGCTCGTTCGGATGCCCACCGTTGTGGCAGTTCCCCGCTCCGGCATTGAACAGCGTATCGCCGCAAAAGAGTGCCGGCTTATCGGTATGGGACCGCAGGCAGATATGGCACATGGTGTGGCCGGGCGTATCGAGCGCCTCCAGCTCCACGGTCTTGCCGACCTTGATGACATCACCCGCCGAAAGGCCGCGCGCCATGTTTGGAATCGAGTCTTTGGCATTCTTGTGCGCGAGAATCTTGGCACCGGTTTTTTGCGCGAGCGCTTCATTGCCGCCGGTGTGATCGCGGTGTTCATGCGTGTTGAGGATCTGTGTGATGGTCCAGCCTTCACGGACCGCCGTTTGCAGACACTTCTCATGATCGAGCGGATCGACCGCGAGCGCCTCACCGGTCTCGCTGCAAGCGATCAGATAATTGAAATTGCGATATGAATTGGCCGTCCAGATCTGTTTGACGATCATGCTGGGATCCTCTTTAGAAACTTAACGGATGCGCGGTTTGCGCCGGATTTCAGGTAGCACTTGCTTATTAAAAAACTCGGCGCCGGCACGTTTAATACGCTCCGGTCCGATCATCGCCACCGCATCATTTTCGCAGGGCGCTATTTTCCAGGCAGTGTATTCATCCTTGAGCGCCATCCCCATAGCACGTGCTAACAGACTCACATAGTTCACGACACCAAACGGCTGCGTTGCGGCTAGGCCACACAGCAACCGCTGGCATGAATGGAAGATCGTCACGAGATCTTGCGCCCCTGCCCGCTTGGCCATCTCGACATGGCTATGCGTCACTTTCGCCATGACATCGGGCAGTGCCGCAAGAGCGGAGCACATGTGCGCAGGCGCCGCGTCCTCGACCTCGGCGATTTCCAGACCGGGGATAAGTCTGAGCAAATCAATCACCAAACCATTGACATCCACTTCGCGAAATCCCATATGCGTATGCAGAGCCACCCGACGCGGGATCGGATGAATCAACTTTGCCGCCAGACGATCGCGATGCCGATGCAGCACCTCGGTGATATGCAAGACCTCGAATTGCGGCGTGGTGTATGCGCCGATGAAGCTGTCCATATGCCGGTGGCAGGACGGACACCAGGTCACGACATTCTTGCCGATCGCATTGAATTTCTCGACGGTGCGGACCGCCATCCCCTCGGCGGCGCGTACGTTCGCATCCTTGGTCGTGCCGCAGCAGTAGGCAGGACCACCCGCCGGCTGCACCTCGATGCCGACCGCCTCAAGCAACGCGATACTCGCGCGCACCACATCGCCATGTCGCACGACGTTGCAGCCGTACCAGAACGTGATCGACTCGGTCGTCATAAGTAGCCCATCAGCGTTGCCATGCATCGATCTCCGCATCGGTAAAGTGCATGTTGGCAAACGCATGGACCTTCCTGAAGTAATGCGGATCCTCAGGGAGTGCCATTTGCGCAGTATCGCCCAGCGATCCAAGCGCCTTGATGCGCGCGACCCGCAGCATCAGCATCGGATTCACGCCTTCCGGACAAGCGGGAATGCAGCGCGCCGAGCCGGTGCAAAGCGTCACCCATTCGAGCGACGCAGACGGTGCCGTCTCACCACGCAGCAGGCCGAGAATGCCAGCCACCACCGCAGCTGGAGAATGCTCGCCCAGCGTGGTCGAGTATGCCGGCATCGGACACGCCTCGAAGCACTTGCCGCATTGCGTGCAATCAGCCAGCGTCGTAGCGGTAATACGCTCGATTAAAGCGCGAAGATTGGGAGCCCGCGCGGTGGTAACGGTGGTTGGGGTGGATGGCTCGGCCATAGCCAAGTGTAGCGCGATCACGACGCCGGCGAAGACTCACCCGGTTGAGCGATAATCCGGCGTCGGCAACGACCCCATCCTGCTTACCTACGTATCACCTACCTCTTGGAGAATCAACATGGCCAAAGCCTACTGGGTTGGAACCTATCGCTCGATCTCGAATCCTGACGCGCTTGCCGCCTATGCCAAGCTCGCCGGCCCAGCTATTCAGGCAGGCGGCGGACGTTTTATCGTGCGTGGCACGCCCTCGCAGGTCTATGAAGCAGGCATCAATCAGCGGGTCGTCGTGATCGAATTCGATAGCGTACAAAAAGCGACGGCCGCCCACGACAGCCCAGGCTACCAAGCGGCGCTGAAAGAACTCGGCAGCGGTGCGGTGCGCGATATTCGGATCGTCGAAGGTCTTTGATTCCAGCGAACGGTGTGAGGCCCCTCGGCTTCACACCGCGGCGCTGCATTCCTTAGGGAAACGCCGATTAAGCTATCCCGCGTAATCAGTGATTCCTTAGTAACGGTATTCGACACTGAACGACCCGAACGCCTGCGCTGAGAGTTGTCCCACGAACTCACGGCTGCGCCACACATGGCTATAGGAAAACCGAATGGCGCGCCAATCGATGACCACGCCAATTTGCACGTCACCGACCAGATCCTTACGCTCCGCCGAGCGGCTATCACGGAACGTGTTGCCATCCAGAAACAGGTTTCGTGCAACCACTCTGCCATCGACGCCGGCAAAGACATACCACCCGAAGGGACCCGTCCCCTTTGAATAGTCGGAACCCGCCCCACCCGGCAGCACCCGCGGCGGGCCGAAATCATCAGGAAGGTTCTTACCAAAACGCAACAGACCACCAACGTTGCCGTAAATGTAGATATTCCCCAGCGCGCTGCCGTAATGCGGTGCAACGTCGAAGCCATAGCCCGACGAGGACTCGGCCCGCCAATGCGCTGTGACCGTTGATAAAAGCTTTGCAGGGTGAGTTCATTGCCAATCTGATAATTCCAACCCATCGCCCGTGGATAGCCATAGGCATCGTGAATGAAGTGCTGCATCTCATCCGTTTGCGACGCCGGGCCGACCACGCCGATGCTGAGGAACAACTGATCAAGGGTGGTATTTTTTCTGGCGATGGCCCCAAACGTGCCGTGCAACCAACCGGCATAGGGGCGATCGGCTGGGTCTGGATTCGTGCGCTTAAGACGATACGGCGTATAGATCGCCTGCGTCAGACTGAAAGCCCACCGCGCATCTGAACGGCATTCGATGAACGGCAGCCGTTGCATCAGCCGATCATCACATGCACGGGTGGCATCCTCGCCGCCAATCCAACCAAACCGCCCACCGTGGGTGTAGTAACGATCGGTATGGGCAACCGAATCGTTCTCCATGACGTAGTTGACCGTGCCATCCGCCGCGCGCGCGGTGATCGACGTCAAGTGGCCCATGACCACGGCACCGACGACATAGCCGGTCCGCCACAGCACACGCCACAGCATACGGCCCAGCGGAAGAGACAAAAATACGCGCGCAATGTCAAGCGTCGTGACACACGACTCACTGGCAAGGCGGACACTGTAAATCTTATGCCCTTGCATGCACATCCTTCCTTTACCGAGCGAAGACTTGTGTTAGGGGGGGGTGTTCGCAGGCTAGCGCATCCAACGTCGGTTGCGTGATGAAGTCGCGGCCCATGCACATGTTTAACTGTTGTGCCAATACGTTGCAGACATCGCACGGCAAGACAGTGCTGCAACGACTGCAACGCACGTGTGGATGGCCGGCGTGGCGGGACGCCGCCAGCGACTGACACGCAACGCTCTAATTCGTGGACGTTCGCCCCGGTCGCAAGCGCCAAAACATCACGCTAAAGAGGAAGAGGCAAATACCCAGCGCGCCGAACGTGCGCTGAATGCCGACCGTGCTGGCATCCGTGCCACACAGCGCCTCGAAGAGCCAGGTGATGCCGGCTGCGCCGACCACAAACCCGATGAGTCGCGTGACACTCACCAGGCTACCGGCGACGCCCCGATCAGCAACCGGCAACGCCGAGGTCGTCGCATCGGCATAGCCGATCTGAAATATTCCGAGGCCACTCCCACTCACGAACATGGTGAACGCCACCGCGGTCAAGGTCGGTGCATAACACGCATAGGCCAGCAACAGGAGCCCCAGCGCTGCCACGGTAAGCCCGCACCGCATCAGGGTATGTGAGGCGATGCGCTGCAGGATGCCACCGCTTGCGAGACTGGCCAGAATTGAACCGGCGGGAAATACCGCGAGCGTCAATCCGGTCGATAGCGTCGTGTAGCCGGGCTGCGCAGCAAGCAGATAAGGCAGCAACAACAGGATGGAGAAGCAACATAGATAAATCGTGATCGATGCAATCTGCATGCCGCTGAAGAATTGATCATTGAAATGCCGCATATCGAGTATCGGTTGGTCCACGCGGCGTTCATGTCTGACCAATGCAACGGTACTGGCGACGGCGGCGCCTAGCAGCGCGACACCGATCCACAACGCGACTTCCGGTCGGCGTGCCATGCTCATGAATAGAATTAGACAGGTGAGAGCAATGGTTAGCAACGCCGCACCGGCGATATCGAAGCGCGGTCGCGTCACCCGGACAACCACCGGCTCGGGCAACCAGATCGACAACACTAACGCCAACACTGCGATCGGCACGCGCATCCAAAATACGCCTGGCCAACCGATGAGATCGACGATCCAACCGCCCGCAATCGGGCCCAGTGCACCACCTATCCCGGTACAGACGAGGTAGATGGACAACATGCGCCGTTTCTGTGCGGGCGGAAAGAACAAGGTTGCCAAGGCCGGGCCGCATGCCATCGCCAGTCCGACCGCCACCCCCTGCACGGCACGCCAACCGACCAGCGCTGCATAGGTCGGCGCGAAGCCGCAGGCAAGATGGGCAGCCGCGCAGGCGAGCATGCCCCATCGAAAGACCCGCCGATGACCGAACAGATCGCCAATTTTTCCAAACGCAATCGTAAGGCTCGATTGCGCGATGATGTAGGAAATGACGATCCACTGAATGTCGGTGATGGCGATCGCAAACGAGTCGGTGATCGCCGGAAACGCAACATTGACCGCGCTGTCGAGTGGCCCAATCAGATTGCCTAGGCACACGACGAGCAAACCAAACCGGATCGCGGCCTTCGTGGGCATGGCAGCAGCCTTCGAAGTCGCATTAGACGCGCAAGAGGTCGGTCAAGGATCGCACGGAAGGCAGTGCCTCGATGCCGTACACCGCCTCGATGATGCGACCAAGGCGCTCGGCCGGCAGTCGGATGGGTGCGTAGGTCATGAATTTTTGTTCTATTTGCGTACGGGTCAGGGGTCGCTCCGGGACGCCGCGCGGATGCATGCAACGCATCGGCAGCACACGACCGTCTTTGAGTTCGATATCCGCAAGCGTTTGCGATCCGCTCAGTTCCGGATCATGGCGCACCACCACCTGTTCTGCAGCGAAGCGGCGCAGCAGCGGATCGTCGTAGCGGCCCGGTTCAAATTGCTGGAGCGTCAATGCCCGATCGTGCAGGATCACCGCCACCGCATAGTGGGCTGACAGCAAGGCCTCAAATTTCCCCTTGTAGGTGCCAAATCCACCATGCATATCGAACGGCACTTTGCTCACCGCCAGCCGCACCTGTTTGACCGCGCGCGGATCGATATCGTGTTGTTCGATCAGATCAAACATCGCCGTCACGGTGCCTTGGATGTTGGTCGCGGCCGGCCATGGACGCAATGAGAGCTGCTCCATTTCCCAGCGCGTTCCCAATCCACCCAACGCGAGATCAACACGACCGCCATTCACATAGGTGTTGTAGAGCCCGCCATCTGCGGCGGTGAGAAACTCGCGCGTCGCGACAAATTTCTGTTCGGCCAAGAGCGCGGCCATGAGTCCTGACAACGCGCCGCGGCATTGATGAAACTTCACCGTGGGCGTGCCCCAGGCAGCAAACGTTCCCGCCGCCTGACTGCCGGCCAAGCCGAATGCGCGCGCCATAGTGTCTGCGTCAAAACGGAGTAACCGCCCCACTGCTGCCGCAGCGCCAAACGGCCCCAGCACGCCGGGACCATGCCAACCCCTTTTCCGAAACACCGGATAGTCGAGACCGATGCCGATGCGCGTTGCGATTTCGCAGCCGGCGATGATCGCCGCCAGCAACTCACGCCCCGACAGTCCATCGCGTTCTGCGATCACCAGCGCCGGCGGCAGAATTTCCGGCATGACATGGGTGAGCGTGGCATGATGGGTATCGCACATCGTCACTGCGGTGACGAGAAAACCATTGAGCAAGGTCGCACCAGCCAGCGACAAACTACCACCACCGATGACAGTCGATTCCTGCGATTGCGCAAGCGCGCCGGCGAACGCCGCAATCTGTGGTGTTTCCTCGCCAAGGTGACCGGCCAATGCGCAGGCCAGTGCATCGAGCAGGTAGCCCTTGGCCGATTCGCGGATCCCGGCTGGGACGGTATCGAGATCAAGTGCTGCGGCAAATGCGGCTAGCGTCTGGGTGGCTTCTTGTGGCATGGAGGGCTCCTTTCCCGGAAGGTTATCACTCGGTGGCCTTGCAGCTCCATTGCCTATCGAATGCGGCAGTACGTTACGGCGTATCGAGTGGCCATCGCCCGTGCCGCGTCTTCGGCTAGTATCGGGCGCTTCCAACGCATCGCGGCAACCAAAGCAGGCTATGACCGACACATTGCTAAACGGCGCGCAGTATCTTGACAGTCTGCGGGACGGCCGGCAGATCTATGTGAATGGCGAGCACATCAAGGATGTCACTACGCACGCCACGACACGGAACGCCGCGCGCTCGATTGCCCGCTTATACGATTCGCTGCACGATCCAGCCACGCGCGATCGGCTGACGATGGTCGATCGCCATGGCATTCGCACGCACCGCTTCTTCACCGCGAGCTACACCGCCCAAGAATTGCTGGCGGCACGGGAGGCGATTACCACCTGGGCGCGGATGTCGTATGGCTTCATGGGGCGAACGCCTGACTACAAAGCCGCATTTATGGCCACCCTCGGCGCCATGCCTGAGTTCTACGCGCCGTTTACCAACAACGCGCTCGCCTGGTACAAGCGTTATGCCGCCAAAGGTCTCTTCCTGAATCATGTGCTGGTGAATCCACCGGTCGATCGCAACAAACCGGTGCATGAGGTGGGCGATGTGTTCGTCCATGTCGTCCGTGAGACCGATGGCGGGATCATCGTGAGCGGCGCCAAGATGCTGGCGACCGGCTCCGCCCTCACCCATGCGACCTTCGTCGCCCAAAATAGCGCGGTGCAATTGGAGAAAGGCAAGGCGGAAGACTTTGCGCTGGTCTTCATTGCGCCCATGGACACCCCCGGCTGCAAACTGATCTGCCGGCCCTCGTATGAAATGGCGGCACGCAGCCCCTTCGATCATCCCTTGTCCAGCCGCTTTGATGAAAATGACGCGGTCATCATTTTCGATAACGCGTTTATCGCCTGGGAGAATGTATTCGTCTATCGCGACATCGAGAAAGCAAAGCGGCTCTATGCGGCGTCCGGCTTCATGAACCGCTACAACCTGCAAGGAGGCACGCGCCTTGGCGTCAAGCTCGATCTCATGTGCGGGCTGCTGGCGAAAGGCCTGGCGTCGAACGGAACGGATGATTTTCGCGGCACGCAGGCCGCCTTGGGCGAGGTCATCGCCTGGCGCAATCTGATCTGGGCACTCACCGCGGCGATGTGCCTCGATCCGCAGGCCGGTCCCGGTGGCTCAGTGATGCCGAAGCTGGAATATGCGTCCACGGTACGCCTCTTCTCGACGATGGCTTGGCCACGGGTGAAAGAAATTTTCGAGACGATTCTCGGTGGCTCACCGATCGTGACGCCGTCCAGTTACAAGGATTTTCAGAACGCCGAAATTCGCCCGCTGCTCGACCAGTATTACCGTGGCTCCGACAGCTCGGCTGAACAGCGGGTCAAGCTGTTCAAGCTGATCTGGGATGCCATCGGCACCGAGTTCGGTGGGCGCCATGAAATCTACGAGCGCAACTATTCCGGCAATCATGAGCAAATGCGGCTCGATACGCTCACCTTCGCCAAGCAGCGCGGCATCATGGATGCTTGTACCCAACTCGCCGAACAGTGCCTGGGTGACTACGATTTGCAGGGCTGGAAGGATTCGACCTGGACATTCCATGCTGACATCTAAGGACTGGACGAGCGTAGGGTGGCACAGCCCTCATTCGCCATCGCGAACGAGCAACTATTCCGTTGGCAGCATGCATTGAACACGCCCCGTCGCACCCCCGACTCGCGGTTCCTGGCCTCGCTTGCCGCGATCGCCTTCATTGGTCCGCTCGCGATTCATCTCTTTCTGCCGGTCTTACCGGAAGTGCAGAAGGCATTCTACATGTCCGCGGCCCTGACCGGGGCCATGTTCAGCGTGACCCTCATGATGGTGGCCTGCTCGACGCTGGTGTATGGATCGCTTTCCGATCGCTATGGCCGCCGTCCGGTGCTCCTGGTAGGCCTTATCCTCTTCGTATTAGGTAGCGCGCTGTCATCGATCGCAACTTCGCCTACCGGCTTGATCATCGGCCGCGTGCTGCAAGCAATCGGCGCCGGTGCGCCGGCATCGCTTAGCCGCGCCATTGCCAGCGACGCCTATGGATCCGAGCAACTGGTCAAAGTCCTCGCCTATCTCACCATGGCATACACCCTTGGGCCCATGTTTGCCCCGTCGGTGAGCGGCCAATTGATCGATACGTTCGGCTGGCGGAGCACGTTCTGGTTCGCACTTGCCATGGGCGTCATCATCTCGTATGGCGCTTGGCGCTACCTCTATGAAACACGGGCCGCGGTGAAATCGACCTTCAGCGTCACTACACTCCTCGCCGGGTACCTCACCCTGCTCAAACAACCGCGCTTTTGCGGCTATGTCTTCCAGACCGGGTTCTCGACGGCGACCTTCATGGCCACTATTACCGCCGCATCGTTCTTGATGCAAGATTACCTGAACCGCCCGGCGAGCGAATACGGTCTTTACTTCATGATGCTGCCGCTCGGATTGTTTCTGGGCAATTTTGTGGCGAGTCGATTGAGCGGGCGCGTTGCGATTGACCTAATGGTCCTCGCCGGATCGGTCTTGATGGCCTGCAGCGTTGCCGCACAGGCGGCCATCATGTTGTGGGGGACACTCACGCCGCTCGTGATCTTCATTCCCTGTGCGGTTCTTACCTTCGCGCAGGGCATAGCGATGCCCAACGGACAAACCGGCGCCATGCGTCTGGCGAGAAATGCAGCCGGCACAGCGGCCGGACTCGGGGTGTTCTGTCAATCTTTCCTCGGTGCCCTGGGCGCCCAGACCTATGCGTTGCTCGCCAACGGCACACCCAATCCGATGGTCATTACCATCACCGCCTTTGCGCTCCTTACTCTCATCGCGGGTGCGGTTCCGTATGCATTGCGGCCTGCAGACCATGAGAGCAGGTAGCCGGAGCAAGCACGCCCAATCGCGCGATAATGGCAGCACGACCGACGCGGGCTCGGAGCATTCGGACCCTGGAGAATGAAGACATGCGCATTGAAGTGATTTGCACCGGCGATGAGGTGCTCACCGGCAAGATCGTCAATACCAATTTCAACCATATCACGCAGCGACTGGAAGATGTCGGGCTCTCTGTCGTATGGGAGACCACGGTCGGCGACGATCGCGGCAATCTGCTGATGGCTTTTCAGCAAGCCGGACAACGCGCCGACGCGGTCATCGTCAACGGCGGCCTCGGTCCGACGGTCGATGATCTCTCGCAAGAAATCGCCGCACAGGCGGCCGGTGCGGAACTTGCGCTCAACGAATCGTGGCTGCAAACGATGGAAGAGTTCTTCCGCCTGCGCAGCCGCGTCATGCCGCCCAATAATCGCAAGCAGGCGATGCTGCCCGCCACTGCGGAGGTGCTAGACAATCCGATCGGTACGGCCTGCGGCTTTGCGGTCACGATCGGCAAGGCCCGCTTTTACTTCACTCCAGGTGTGCCACGCGAACTACGTCGCATGCTGGACGAACAGATCATTCCCCGCCTCCTTGCCAAGAGCGGTTTGCAAACCGCCATCTTCCTCAAGCGGTTTCACTCATACGGTCTTGGTGAGTCGCATGTCGACACGATGCTGGATGGCCTTGAAGCCATGGTCCAAGACGGCAGTTTGAAGCTTGGCTTTCGCGCACACTATCCCCAGCTCGAAACCAAGCTTACCGTGCGGGGCAAGGACATGACCGATATTCGCGCCAAACTCGCCCCGGTCGAAGCCGAAGTACGCAAGCGCCTTGGTAATTTCATTCTCGCCGAAGATGACCAAACCCTCGAACGCGTTCTGCTCGACGCCTTGGCGGCGAGCCAATCATCGTTGACCCTGGTCGAGACCTTTACCAGTGGCCAGATGGTGGGACGTCTCCTGCATCAACCCGGCGCCGCAGCGCTCATTCGACAGGGCATCGTCGCACTCGATCACCAACAGCTTTGTACCGCCGTCGGTTTGGCGCCCAATGCCCTTGCGGCGGGAATCACCCGGGAGGGCGCCGAAGCGATTGCGCGCGCAGCACGGCAGCACACTGGCGCCACGCATGCGTTGGCGGTCCTGATCGATCTCGACCAAGGAAGCGATCGCATTGATTTCGGCGGCACCATTTGCCTTGCGATCGCCACGGCGAGCGAAGTCGTCTCACGCCGCAGTCGCCTCGTGGGTGGGCGCGATTGGGTGCGGCTGGGCGCCGCCGAACTGGGGCTCGATTGTTTGCGTCGCTATCTTCACGGACTACCGGTCGTTGAGCGCATCGATTTTGAGAAGGTGGAAATGCAGACGGTGAGCGAGCCTGCTAGGCCCGCCAAATAAGGAGACCGCCGATGACATGTCTATTTCGTATCCCGCTGGCAGCCGCCTTGCTCGGCGCAGCCATCGTCGCGAGTGCGCAAACCTACCCATCCGGCCCGGTTAGGATTGTCGTGCCGTCCGCACCCGGCACCCAGTCGGATCTGGTCGCGCGTGCGATCGCGCAACGGCTGGCGCCGGTGTTGGGGCAGCCGGTGCTCGTCGACAATCGTCCAGGGGCCGATGGCATGCTGGCGGTCGAAGCGCTCGTGAACGCACCGGCTGACGGACTGACCCTTGCCAATGTGCAATCCGGGTCGCTGACGCTCGCCCCAACGCTCTACCCTGATCGGGTCCGGTATGACCCGGAGCGTGACCTGGCCGCGATCACCCATACCGTACGCGCGACCTTCATTCTCACCGTCAACAGTCAGTTACCGGTACGCAACATCAAGGAACTGGTCGCCCATACCAAAGCCAATCCACGCACCGGCGCGATCGGTCATATGCCAGGCGTGGCGTACTTGGGCGCACTGGTGGCGAAGAGTGTTACGCAGGCCGATGTCGAATTGATCGCCTATAAGGGGCAACCGGCGATCTGGACCGATCTTCTGGGTGGCCGCATCCATGGCGGCATCGAACCCTTGGGTGGTGCGTTCAATCAGATTCGCGCCGGCAAATTGCGCGCCATTGCGCTGCTGGGCAGTGCGCGGTCTGCGCTGATCCCCGATGTGCAAACCGGAACCGAACAGGGCTTCCCAGGATTGGAAGTCGATGCATGGAACGCCTTGTTCGCGCGTGCCGGTACGCCACCTGCGATCATCGAACGGCTGCATCGTGAAGTAGTGCGGATTCTCAGTGCGCCAGAATTGCGGGAATCCATGCTTGGCCAAGGCATGGAACTCGAAACGAGCGATCCTGCAACCCTTGCCCAACGCGTGCGAACCGATCGCGTCAAGTGGGCCAAGCTCGTCAAAGAATTCAACGTCAAAGCGGAGAACTAAATGAAAGTCGGATTTATCGGGTTGGGACTCATGGGCTCATCGATGGCCCTCAATCTGCGCAAAGCGGGCTACGCCGTCACGGTAAGCGATTTACGGCGGGATGCCGCGACTGCACACCTTGCGGCGGGATGCACCTGGGCCGATGACGCGAAGAAAACCGCCGAAGCCTCAGACGTGGTCTTCACATCGTTGCCCGGTCCGAAGGAAGTCGAGGCGGTCGCGCTCGCACCCAATGGACTCCTGGCCGGCATGAAAAAGGGCATGGCGTATTTTGATCTGTCGACCAACTCACCGACGGTGGTGCGCCGCTTGTATGATGTCTTCGCAAAGGAAGGCCGATCGTTGCTCGACTCGCCGGTGAGTGGCGGGCCAAGCGGCGCCAAGAGCGGCAAGCTCGCGCTATGGATTGGCGGTGATCGGGCCGTGTTCGATTCGCATAAGAAGGTGCTCGATGCGATCGGCGATCAAGTGGCGTACATCGGACCGATCGGCGCCGGATCGGTCGCCAAACTCGTTCACAACATGGCGGGCTATGCCGTGCAAACGGCGCTTGCCGAAGTCTTCACGTTGGGTGTGAAGGCCGGTGTTGATCCGCTGCCCTTATTCGCCGCCGTGCGGCAAGGGGCGATCGGTCGGGCCCGTACGTTTGATCGTCTTGGCGATCAGTTCCTGCAAGGCAAATTCGAGGTGCCCGCTTTCGCGCTCAAGCTCGCACACAAGGATGTAACGCTTGCGACCGAACTCGCCCGCGAACTCGGTGTGCCGATGCGACTTTCAGCGCTCGTCCATGCCGAAATGACCGAAGGCATGAATCGCGGCTGGGCGAATTGGGATTCGCGTTCACCGATGCAGCTACAGACCGAGCGCGCAGGCGTAAAGATCGCGGCGCCGGCTGAAGAGATCAAGAATATTTTGGATAAGGGATAGCACCAAGGTGTCCGTCGATGCGGTGGATTGCGCGCCGCTAATCCCCCTACCTGGCTGAATCGGGGGCGGCAATGACGTTGGAGGTCGAATTCGCGCGATTTTCAACAATCTGCTACGCCGCGACCGCTTTGATCAACGGCGCGTTCTTATCGAGAATTCGCAGGATCTCGTCCCGACTCACATCGGGCGTTTCAAACAACACCCGATGAATCCCCGCATCGCGATACGGCATGAGCTTGTCGCGATCAGGCGGGGCAGCGAATACCGTAATCGGTAACGTGGTCGGATCACGCCCGGCGGCGGTCGCTGCCGCATTGAGGCGCGCTACCGCGGTCTTTGGCTCCCAGCCGAACCTTGGTCGTGGAAACCAGCCATTCCCATAGTCGACCACGCGCTTGATCGTGTGATCGGACTCGCCCCCAATCAGGACCGGTGGATGCGGCCGTTGATGGGGCTTTGGATACTGCCAGACCGGATCGAAATTCACATACTCGCCATGAAACGAGGCTTCTTCCTGGGTCCACAATGCTTTCATCGCCAACACGCGTTCCCGCATCAGCTTGAACCGCGTCTCATACTTGGCGCCATGATTCTCCATCTCATCGACGTTCCAACCACCGCCCACCGCCAAGGTAAAGCGTCCGTTGGAGAGCTGATCGAGGCTCGCGACGGATTTGGCGGTGACGATGGGCTCGCGCTGCGGCATCAGCGCGATACCCGTGCCGATTTTTAACTTGCGGGTTGCGGCCGCCGCAAACGACAACGCCACGAACGGGTCATGTGTATGACTGTATTTCTTGGGCAGCGGCTCACCGCCGGGGAACGGCGTCTTGCGGCTGGTCGGAATATGCGTGTGTTCGCAGACAAACAATGCATCGTAGCCGCGCTCTTCGAGGGCACGGGCGAGTTCGGCAATATCGATCCCGTAATCGGTGGGAAAGTAGTAGACGCCAGCGAGCATGGTGTGTCTCCGTCGGTTGCAGTAATCAGTGAGAGGCCTGCCCAGGCGCTAGTATGCCTTGCAATCTCAGCTGCGATCACCGCGGCGCGAGGCTGAGCAACACAGCGCAGATCGCGGTGATGAACCCGCGACCGCCAGGGCATGGGCTGCTACATTTTTATGCCATCACTGAACAAGGGGGCTCGTTCGGGATGAAGGGGGCCCAACCCCTCCATGTCCCTCGTAACTCTCTGAACGGATGGGCACGCTGATTGCGAGAGATCGCTTAATCGGCGTTTCCTTATCAATGCTGCCCCGCCCTGCATCGATTTCGGTCGTCGCAACCCGGAGCCCTCACCATGCGAAAACTTGCGCTACTACCCTGCATTCTGGCGTTCGTGCCGATGCTGACCGAAGGCGCGACGGTCGATCCCAAGGCATTGGCCCGCTTTGATCTCACCTACGTTCGTTGCGAAGCGCAGATGCCGCGCTTGCGTGGCCATCGTGATGCCGCCTATCTTGGCATGTGGTCCCCCAAAGTCCACGATAAGGTGCGCGGTCAACTCACCGTCGCTCGTAACGGCCCGGTCTACGGTGCGGAACGGCAGCGCATTAAGCAAGCCGCCGCCCAGCGCACATCAGGCCCCGCACCGCGCGCGGATGCAGAGGAATGCAAGACCCTGCTGGAAGAAGTCGAGCGCATCGCCGCCGTTAAAAAATAAACCGGGCGGCCGGCATCCGCCGTTCAGTTGAGCGTGCGCGTCAAATCATCAAAGAGTTCATCGACCGCATAGCGACGCGGGATCAGCTGTTGCTGATACACATAGTCGACGACGACCTCCAGATTGCGTCGATTCGCCTCCACGCCAAACGGATTGGTGTCCAGTTCGCCCACCTTCGGTAGTCCGGCCGCGCGTTTGCTGTCCTTCAGCATCCGATAGATTTCCCGCACCACTTCCGGATGTGTTTTGGAGTGGGTATCGCGCACGACCACCATATGGTTGATCTGCAACGCATTGTTTTTTTCGCGCCACTGCCGTGCGGCCGCCTGCGGATCCGGAAACACCGTCTTCAAGCGTGGGTCGTCTGGCAGGCGATCGCCAACCACCGCCGCATCGATCTCGCCCGCCAGCAGCATGCTCACCAGGTCCTTACCCTCGGGTGCGCGTCGCACCGTGGGTGGATCACGGAACTCAGCGACGTGGGCCTCCTCGAAGGTCACCCATTGCACCGAATCAACATCGAAACCAAAACCATTCGCAAGAATGCCGCGCAACCAGGTGACGGTCGTAACCGAATAGGA
This sequence comes from Betaproteobacteria bacterium, assembly GCA_009693235.1. GTDB lineage: Bacteria > Pseudomonadota > Gammaproteobacteria > Burkholderiales > SG8-39 > SHXR01. The sequence continues at coordinate 21,030 of SHXR01000011.1, forward strand.
GCGAATGCCGATCCGCTTGCCATTGAGATCGCTTGGCCCAATGACGCCGCGCTCGGCGTTATAGACGAGATAGGGATGCTGAAATCGCCCCATCACGACAGTTGGCAACAATACAAACGGCTTGCCATGCGCCTTGGCCATGAGGAAGGTCACGATCGCCAGCTCCGCACAGTCGAATTCAAAATCCCGCACCACCCGCTTGAATGCGGTCGCCGGCGCCTTGACGTCTGGATAGTCGAGCACGACCTTCGGCGAAACGATGGCACCCTTCTTCAGGGCGGCCGTGACGGGATAATCGCCTAGCAGCATGCGTAATCTCACTGGGTCTGACTCACTCATTATTGTCTATTACCTTTTCAGTTGGGGACCGGGAACTGCGCGGGTTACCGTCGGGCGGCGCCAAGTGTAAGAGATGTAAAGACTCTTGACTGGCGAATGTCCGGATGCAATTCTTATTGCCTGATCCCATGGAGCAAATGATGAAATAGATCTTGATGGCCGGCGCGCTTGCGGCCGCCCTGCTCGTTGGCGCGCCCGCCAACGCCACAGGTCTGGCCACCTGCGATTCCGGTCCACGCGAATCCTGGCAATCGCAAGAAAAACTGGAAAACTGCTCGTCGAGCGCGGCTGGAAAATCCAGCGCATCAAGGAAGACGGCGGCTGTTTCGAGGTCTACGCATTTGACGAAAAAGGGGATCGCGTCGAAGCCTACTTCCATCCGAAAACCCTCGACCTCGTGCCGACCAGCCGGTATCCGCGGAAAACATAGTGAATGGCGATGCGCATCCCACCGTCAAGGTCTGGGACGCCTTTGTTCGCATCGCGCACTGGTCGCTTGTCATAGCGGTGACCGCCGCCTGGTTGACCCGACATAGCGATAGTCCCTGGCATGAATGGCTGGGCTACGCGGCCCTTACGATCATATTGCTGCGCCTGATCTGGGGATTCGCCGGATCGCCCTACACGCGATTTACCGATTTTGTTCGTCGCCCCAGCGCGACGCTCGGCTATACGAAAGCGGTCATCAGCCATCGCGAGCCTAGGTACCTTGGGCACAATCCGCTCGGGGGCTGGATGATCGTCGCGCTCATCACGGCCGTGGCACTGCTCGGCCTGACTGGTTGGTTAGGCACCACCGATACCTATTGGGGATCGCGTGGGTCGCCGAGACGCATGAAGCCCTCGCCGATGTACTCATCATCCTCATCCTCTTGCACGTCGCGGGGGTGGTGTTCTCATCGCTTCGGCATCGCGAAAATCTCGTGACGGCTATGATCACCGGACGCAAACCCGTAACCGCTCACGTCACCGAAGGAGATGCCCATGCCACGAGTAAGAGAAATTGAGGACGCCGGCAACCATGCAACGCTCCAAGCCCTCTTCGACAAAGAGCGTGCGGCATTTGGCGATCTGCTGAACCCGACCAAAGTCATGGCGCACTGCCCGCCGATTCTGGAGGCGGCCAAGGCGCTTGGCGCGTCGATCGAACGTTCCGGTCAATTACCGAAGGACTTGCCGGCGCTGGTGTATCTGCGCGTCGCGACGATCAACGGCTGCCCGTTCTGAGTCGACATCAATTCCGTCCGTGTGATGGAAAATGGCGGCGCGGCGAAGTTGTCGGCAGTAACCAGCTGGCGTGATAGCAAGCTCTTCAATGAAGCAGAACGCGTTGCGCTCGAATACGCCGAGCGGATCACCTATACCGATCAAACGGTAGACGATGCGTTCTTCGCGCGAGTCAAGCAGCATTTCAGCGAGGCGCAGATCGTGGAACTCACCGCGGCGATCGCCCTGGAGAATTTCCGCAGCAAGTTCAACCCGAGCTTGGGTGTTGCATCGCAGGGGTTTTGTTTGTTGCAGAGGAAGTGATGTAGAAGCAGGCGGCGTCCGCCGCTAGGCGTCCGCCAAAAACCCCCGGCCCGCCGCCAGCGCGGCCGCGGTCTTCATCGCGGCGAGGATGCTGTAGTGCTGCGCCACGCCCTTCCCAGCGATGTCGAAGGCTGAGCCGTGCGGCACGTTCACCATGACATACGGCAGGCCCATATAGATCGTGCAGGCGCCCTCGAAGGCCGCCGTCTTCACCGCGACCTGTCCCTGATCGTGATACATCGTGACGACCGCGTCGTAACGGCGATCGAGCACCATGCGAAAGACCGAGTCCGGTGAGATCGGCCCGGATGCATCGATGCCAAGGCCCTTGGCCTGGGCGACGGCCGGCGCCACTTCCTCGCGATCCTCTTCGAACATGGCATGCGGATTGAGTCCCGCGACCGCAATGCGCGGCTTTGGCAGTCCCCAACGCTTCATATTCTCATCGAGCATGCGGATGACATGCACGATGCGTGCCGTCTTCACGGTGGCCGGAATATCCCGCATCCGGATGTGTTCGGTAATCGGCACCACCCGCAATGCCCCGCTCACCCGAAACATGAACGTGTCAGGCGGTTGCAGATCGTCAATATCCTTCACCACACCGCCCAGCTTCAACGAATCGCTATCGACTGGCGCCAACACCAAGCCGTTGATGCGTCCGCTTGAACCGAGCGATTCGCCAAGACGGATCCACTCGACCACTGCCCGGCCCGATTTTGCCGAGGCTTTGCCCACCGTGTAGTCATCCGGTTGCAGCGTGCCTGGGTCGAGGACACCGATCGCGTCCTCTTTGAGCGGCGTATCGGGTGAGTCGATACGCGTGACCTTGCGGTTGATGCGACAGATTTTCACTGCCCGTTCGACCACCGTGGCATCGCCGATCAGAATCGGCTTGCAAACGGTGGCGAGCTCACGTGCCACGATCGTCTTCACACAGACTTCCGGACCAATGCCTGCCGGGTCACCGATCATGGCGGCGATAATAGGGAGCTTATTCATGACGTTTTCTTGGACGTCTAAATGACGAAGGTGAGATTGCCCATCGGAATATCGTTGTTCACCAGGAACACCCGCTTCTCTCTGATCTTGAACTGCCCGTTGTCCCGCACCAGCACATGCTTCATGCGACCGATCCATTCGGTCTGGCGCTCCAGGCGTACCTCGCCCAACACAAAGCGCGAGGTGACGGTACCACCGGTTGCCGCATCGAAGTCTTGCAAGCATATGTTCGACACAGTACGAATCAGCCTGGACCGCGGATTCTGCGAATGTGCATGCTTGGTCTTCAGGCGAAACAAGCGCTCTTCTAGGCGATCACGATCATCGTAGATCAGTGAGACTTGCCGCATTGGGTCGATATCATCATTGTTGCAAGGCACCCAATAGAGGACCTCTTTGGTCCATAACGCCAGCCACTCGTCATAGGCATGCGCATCGGCCAACTCGGCCTCGCGATACAACGCATCCTCGACTTCCCGAATCAATGCCAAACGCTCGATTGAATACACAGTCATGCCCTTGTTGAGCTAGTCGGCCGATACCATTTCGCGCCAGCGCTTGAACTGACCACGCTGCGGCACCTCATCGGTGATACGGCCCACGATCGAGCCATCCGGTTCGCGTTCTTCGCGATTTAGTCCGCGCGACAGATCAATCCAACCATCCACTTGCGCCATCATCCCACGTTGCGCACGCTCGAAAATCTCCGCATCATCGGGTGAGCCGGCACCGGCCGGTCCATAAAACGATTCATGCTGGCGAATGCGCACCGCGTTCATCGCATCGCTTACGCCACCCAGACGGACCGGGAACATGATGACTTCGGTCTCATCCGGCGCGACGGGGTTCATGATGCGGATCTGGTTGTTGATGAGCTGCATATTCGGGAACACCCCGACATGCGGGTCGCCTGCCAAGGCAATCAAGAGCTTCGCGCGTTCCTCACCATAGCGCTTCTGCATTGCTTCCATATACTCTGGGCCACCTGGCACGCTACGTAAGAACTTCGTATAGACCTCGTAATGAGCGAGGCGCTGGGCGGTGAGGTCCAACATCGCATGCCCGTTGCCAAGGTCGCGGGTGCGGCTGGCGGCCTTGTCATCGAACGGATCATCGCGATGCGTGGCGCCCATGCCGGAGTCTTGCTTGCGCTGCCAGGCGGCAATCACCGAGGCATGCACGAAATTGGGATGGTAGCCATCCATCCCCACCAACTTCCAATTGCCACGATAGACCGTCTTATGCGCCCCCGCGTCAACGGCGAGTTCCCCGATTGGGGAAGCTTCCACCATCAGATCGATCATCGCAGCAGCGTTCCCCAAATGCTCGCGTAGCGTCGGGCCAGTGGTGGCGAGGCTGGCGAACACAAAGCCGCGATAGATCTCCACCCGCGTGGCCGGTGTAAGGCCCATCGCGTCCTGATTGAACTCCGGGCCATATGCTTCGCGTTGCGTTACCTCAACCAGCTTGCCAACCGTGTCATAGATCCAACCGTGGTACCAACAGCGGAGGAATTTGGTGTTCCCCGACTCCACTTCGCACACCGCCGCGCCGCGATGCCGGCATCGGTTCATGAAGACCCGCACCGCGTCGTCGCGACCGCGAATCATGATGACCGGCTGCCTGCCCATCTTGCGCACGCGAAAATCGCCCGGCGTCGCCACTTCGCTCGTATGGCCGATGTAGAGCCAGCCGCGACTGAAGATCCGCTCCATTTCTATTTCATACACCGTGCTATCGGTGTATGCACGGGAATGGACCCGCGTGCCCTCGTAGAGGAGGCCAATCTCCTTACCGCTTAGCGTTGCACTGGAATGGGACTGATATCGGATCATCGGTAGGGCCTCGTCGCTCGGGAACGGATTGAATCATAATCCGGCCCGACACCCCGCGTTCAAGGAGCAAACAATGGCGGAAATTCTCGGTCTTGGCCTGTCGCACTATCCTCCCCTTTGCCTGCCCGATCCCGATATGTCCGGGATCCTGCGTTGGACGCTGAAGGATCCGGGCATTCCGGAGGCGAAGAAGGATCCGGCGAACTGGCCGGCTGCGATGCGCGCTGAATGGAGTGACGACTTCGGTACCAAGGCCGCCATGCAACATCGTAAAGACATGGTCGCGGGTTTCGATCGCGTACGGGCCGCACTCGATGACTTCAAACCCGATGTCGTATTGATCTGGGGCGACGACCAGTATGAGAATTTTCGCGAAGACATCATTCCGCCCTTCGCTGTCTGTGCCTACGGCGATCTCGACCTGCGCCCGTGGAATCATGCGCAAGCCTCTTCGATGATGAAGGGCAAGGCCAACGCCTGGGGCGAAGACGAGTCACTCCATTACCGCCTGAAAGGGCGACCCGATATCGCCAAGCATCTGGTAACCGGGCTGATGGAAGAAGGCATCGACATCGCCTACGCCTACAAGCCCTTGCATCATTCGAGCGTGGCGCATGCGTTCACCAATGCGATTCTCTACCTCGACTACCATCGTAAAGGCTACGAGTATCCGACCATCTGCTTTCCGGTGAATTGCTATGGCAGGCGTGTCATCTCCGCGAAAGGCTTTCTCACCAAGATCAACGATCCGATCGATTTTGATCCGCCCTCACCCTCACCGAAGCGCTTCATGGAGGTGGGCGCCGCCACCGCCCGCGTGCTGCGCAACAGCCCATGGCGGGTGGCAATGATCGCCTCTTCGAGCTGGTCGCATGCGTTTCTGGTGGACAAGACCTGGCGCCTGCAGCCGGATACCGCTACCGATCGACGTCTTTATCGGGCGCTGCAGGAGAACGACTATGCCTTCTGGCGCTCACGGCCACTGGAAGAAATCGAAGATGCCGGACAACAGGAAGTGTTGAATTGGTTTGTGCTTGCCGGCGCGATGGAAGCGCTTGGCACCAAGCTCGATTGGAGCAGCATGACCGAGACGCATATCTTCAATTCCAACAAGGTGTTTGGCGCCTATAGGGTGGCGTAGGGTGTCTGTGGTGCACCTACTCCACACTCACTACCCTATTTTTGCCGGCCCGCTTCGCCTCATACATCGCGCCATCGGCCCGTGCGATGGCGCTGTCCAGCGACTCCTCTGCGCCCTTGGTCACGACCCCGGCAGAAAATGTAATAGCCGATTCGCCGCCGTTCCACTGTAGCGGACGCGCGGCAAGCTCAACGAGCACACGGCTCAAGGCGACGGCCCCGGCTGCGGCGTCGGCCTCCGGTAACAAGACGACGAATTCCTCTCCGCCATAACGCGCAACCGTATCGTTGGGGCGCAGCGAATGCCGCACCACATCTACCACTCGCCTGAGCGCGGCATCGCCCGCCTGGTGTCCCAGCCGGTCGTTGAGCTTTTTGAAATCATCCAGATCCAACATCGCAACCGCCAGCGGTTTGCCACGCCGGCGTGACCGCGCTTCTTCCACCACGAACTGCTGCTCCAGCCCGCGCCGATTCAACACACGCGTCAAGGCGTCTTCGCGCACCAGATCGTTCGCTGCGGAAAGCTTGGTCTCCAATTCCTTCACATGCGCTTCATATTCGGCGACCTGGACCCGGGTCTCCTCGAGTTCGGAATGCGTGCGCGACATGTCCGTCTGCATCGAGTCGGTGTCTTTGACCAATTGAGAGAGGACGTCGGCAAAATCGGTCAGATTCTTGCCACTGCGGATACTTTCTGAATAGTGCGCAAGCCGGCTGGAAAATTCGCCCGTCGAGACCGTCACCGTCCCGAGCCGCTCGATGAAAACAGCCATCATGTTGAGAATGGCCGCGTTCGTCTCCTCGATACGCGCGCGAATCGACGTTTGTCGATAACTGAATTCCTTCAATGCACGCTCGGCCTCGCCCAGCATCTTCGGCGAGAGTTGCGCACTCAACGCACTCTGAATGCGGTCGACCTCCTTTTGCACCCATTGGTCGCCGGGCACCAGATCGTCCACATTGTCGAGGAGGAGCATCAACAGGCCACGCAAATTCCGGATCGTCGCTTCCGGTCCTTCGCCACGCAGCTCGAGCTTCAGCCAAAGGTTCTTCAGCTTCGCCGCAACTTCGTTCACCTTGGCCGGAGCATCCGCCATTTCGGTCAACGCGATCAACGCTTTCCACTGCTCCACATTGTCACTTGGGAAACCGGAGCGCTCATCGATCAGGAAATCGATGGTTTTTCGGAAGAGGTCTTTCAGCGCAAGAATCGTCTCATGCCCAACGGTGCCCTTATCTGGAACCGGCGGCACCATCGCCGACGGTGGTGGGGTCTGCGGTTTGCTGGGTGCTACCGTGTCTTGCAGCAGAACTTTGAATCCACGCCGTACCGCCTCCCAATCGGATTTCGCGAGCGAATCGGTAATCGCTTTGGCGGTGCCTGATCGCAGCGGATCATCGCGAATATCACGCGCGATCGCCTCCAGCGCAGCCAACACCGGCAGCACATCGCCCAATTTGACCTGTGCAGCTTGCGCATAGAATCTAGCATAGTTGTCAGGTGTCGGTGCCGCCTTCTGCAGGGCAAGCTGCTTGAACGCGGATCGCGCGATGGTAGCTGGATCGGCTTGGTTCGTTTGCGTCATGGCAACATTCATCGATCGAATGGACTTCGTCTCCTATCGTAGTGGCGAGCGGCCAACGGAAAAGCGTCGATTAGGCTGGCGAAGCGCATGCATTTCGATGCGCCCCCTGCTCAGGGCTCCGCACATCCAGCGCCGATCGGGCAACTGATGGCACACTCCGCTGCTGTTTCGCTAGGCCAGTCCAGGCCAACTGACTCGATTGCATTCATGACGCCCACTCCCCTTGATGCCGACGCCCCGTTGATCCAACTCGACCACGTCCATAAGCAATTCGCGAACGGAACGGTCGCCTTGCGCAGCATGTCGATCACCATCGGTGAGCATGCCTTCGTGAGCTTGGTCGGACCTTCCGGTTGCGGTAAAAGCACGGCCTTGCGATTGATTGCAGGCCTCACCGAACCGTCCGCCGGGCGGATCATTCGACATGCGAGCCTTGGCACCAACAATGCAATCGGGTTTGTGTTTCAGGAGCCGACCCTCATGCCCTGGACGACGGTGGCGGAAAACGTCTACCTGCCGCTACGCGTGCAAGGGATCAGCCGTCGCCAGGCAGGACCGCGGATCGATGCGGTCCTCGACATGGTGGGCCTTCGCTCATTCAGCAAGGCCTATCCGCGCGAGTTGTCAGGCGGCATGAAGATGCGCGTCTCGATTGCCCGGGCCCTCATCACCCAACCAAAACTCCTCCTGATGGATGAGCCCTTCGCTGCGCTGGATGAGATGACGCGCTTCAAGCTGAACGATGATCTGCTGGCGCTCTGGGAACGTCATCGGTGGACCGTCATCTTCGTTACACATAGCGTCTATGAATCCGCGTATTTATCGACTCGTGTCGTGGTGATGGCACCGCGACCGGGCCGTGTGATTGCCGATTTGGCGCAGGAGGCCGCCTATCCACGGCGCGACGCCTTTCGCATCTCAGCCGAATATGGTGCGTTTTGCCGCACCATCAGCGAGCAGCTTCATCACGCCCGCCCAACCCATGTCTGAGCCCGACACCCCCGCACTCAACATTGCGCAGTGTCGGCGAGCGCGCATCGATCGCGCCTTGCAGATCGTCGTGCCGATTATCGTGCTACTCGCCGCCCTGGTGGCGTGGGAGGCGATCGTGCGGATCAAGCAGATTCCGCATTACATCATTCCGACACCGAGCCTGGTCGCCCAAACACTGATCAAGGATTGGCACACCCTCGCACCATCGCTGTGGTTCACGCTGGAACTCACCTTTGCCGCCCTAGCCATGGCGACCCTAGGTGGCGTACTGCTGGCAATCGTATTGTCAATGTCGCGATGGGCGGAACTGGCCTTCTTGCCGTTCGCGGTGATTTTGCAGGTGACGCCGATCGTCGCCATTGCACCGCTCATCATGATTTATGTCGATAGCACCTTCGGGGCGTTACTGATTTGCGCGTGGATTGTCGCGTTTTTCCCTATCCTCTCCAACACGATCATCGGCTTGCGCAGCGCCGACCACAATCTGCGCGACCTCTTTCAACTCTATCGAGCGAGCCCCTCACAGCGTATGCGATGGCTCCTCATACCGAGCAGCCTTCCGTATTTTCTTGGTGGACTCAAAATCGCTGGGGGACTCGCCTTAATTGGTGCCGTGGTTGCCGAATTTGTCGCCGGTGCGACGGGCAAGAACACCGGACTTGCCTCGCGGGTGCTGGAAGCAAGCTTCCGTACCGAGATCCCGCGGATGTTTGCCGCCTTGGTGCTGATTTGTCTGTGCGGTGTGTTGATCTACCTCTTGTTCAACGGCCTGTCCCGTTGGTTGCTGGGTCGTTGGCATGAAAGCGAGCTGAAAGGTGATCGGTAGTTGACGAAAATTGTCGGACGGCCCCCGCTGGCCGGGAATATGCTGGTGCAGGGCAGCGGGGTAGCATTGGCCCCATGCCCCAACAGGAGCGAGCTTCATGAAACCAAGCGTTCGCAGTGTGGTGACCACCGCCGCCCTTTGCGTGGCGGGCAGCGTGTTGGCGCAAGACAAGGTGAGCTTTGGCACCAACTGGCGTGCGCAAGGCGCACATGGCGGCTTCTATCAGGCGTTAACGGACGGCACTTATAAGCGGCTCCGCCTCGCTGTGGATATCGTGCAAGGCGGCCCACAGGTCAATAATCGCCCGCTCCTTGCGGCAGGCAAGCTCGATCTCCTGATGGCGGGCAATCTCCTGCATTCCTTCGACAACGTCAAGAACGGCATCCCCACCATTGTCGTCGCGGCATTTTTTCAGCGCGATCCGCAAATCCTGATGGTGCATGAGGGCGCGTACCCAAACTTCGGCGCCTTGCGGAGCGCGAAGAACATCCTCATCGCCAAAGACGGGCAGTTCAGCTTCTGGCAATGGCTCAAATCGGAACACGGGTTTCGGGATGAGCAACTGCGGCCCTACACCTTCAATCTGGGCCCATGGCTCAATGACAAGTCGATGGTGCAACAAGGTTACGCCACCGCCGAACCCATTACGGCTGCGGCGCAAGGCGCCAAGCCATTGGTGTTCATGCTGGCCGACCACGGTTGGAATACCTACAGCACGACAGTCGAGGCACGCACGGAGTTCGTCCGCACCAAACCAGAAGTCATTCGACGCTTTGTCGAGGGATCGATTACCGGTTGGGTGAACTACCTATACGGGGATCGCAAAGCCACCAACGCTGCGATCCGCAAAATAAATCCGGATCTCACCGATGAAGTCATCGAGGGCGAGGTGAAGCGCATGCTCGATCTGCGCATCGTCGATTCCGGTGACGCCCTCACGAAAGGGATCGGTGCCATCGATCTCGCACGCGTGCGAAGCTTCCACGACAGCATGGTGAAGGCCGGACTCTACAAGCAAAGCGAGATCGATGTCACCAAGGTTGCGACCGACCAATTCGTGAATAAGGGTGTCGGGGTCGATATCAAGAAACGGCTAGAGAAGCGCTGATTCATCCATCTACTTCGCCGCTTCCGGCCCATTCCTAACGAGATCTTCCGGATCAACGAGATCACGGACGGTGAGTCCGTTGAGGGATTTGCTGATCCCGGCTTCCATCGCCGCCGCGATCTTGTCGACGACCGTGTTGACCGGGAGATTATCCGGATTGACATGGCGGCCTTCGCCGAGTCCGCGCACCACCTCGATGACATCTGCGACCAAGGTCGAGCTGACATCGCGCGCCGGCAGATACAAAGGCGGATCGTCGTTGGTCTGTGCAAGGAGTTCAGCCTTCTCCAGGCCGCGCACCACGTCGTTGATCGCGGAGGGCGGGATGTCGAATGCTTCGCTCAATGCCGCCACCGACCAGGGCCGCCAGCCGTTGAGATGATGCATTGCGATCAGTCCCGTTACCACCAGTGCCAACCGCTCGCCCATCCGATTGCTCACCCGACCATCGGCGCCATGCGTCGAGATATGGCCGGGATGCTGCGAATAAAAAGCGATGCTGGCGCCCAGGAGCACGATGAACCAACTCACATAGACCCACAGCATGAAGAGGATCAATACGGCAAAGCCCGAATAAATCGCCGCATACGATTTTGAACCGGTCACGACGATCGAGAAGACCAGTCCGGCTACATCCCACAGGGCACCGGCCAGCACGCCGCCCAGTAACGCCGCGCCAAAGCGCACCCGCGCATTGGGAATGAACGAATAGATGAATGTGAGCGCGATGATGACGACGGCGGGCGGCGTCAAGCGTCCAATCCAGAACTCGACCTCACGGTACGACCTGATTCCAATGAGATGCTTTACGAGATCCTGATTCATCACGACGGTGGCGGTCGCGAGCGCGAGGAAAAGCAAGATCGGGCCGACCAGCACGACGCTGATATAGCGTACAAACTGTTCGGCGATACCGCCCGCGAATTTAACCCGCCAGATCGAGTTGAAGGATTCTTCGATCTGCTGGACCAAGGCCACCGCCGTGTACAGCAGAAAACAGAACCCCACTGCACCCGGCATGCCGGCATCCGTTGCGCTGATGAACGCGAGAATGTGGTGGGTCACGTCCGCACCGTCAGCGCCCAACGGTGCGAGGAGCTTTGCCAGCATCGGCTCCATCTGGTGATGCACGCCGAACGCCTTCAGCACGGAAAAGCTGAGGGCGAGCATCGGCACGACCGATACCAGCGTGACATAGGCAAGACTCATCGCCCGCGCGTTAAGCTCGCCTGCCCAAAGATCGCGGATCAGGGTGAGGACAAGCCGAATCAAAGCCAGCATTCGCGCTCGCCAAGTGGGCAATGCAGCCAGCCGCGGACCCCACACCGCATCGCTGAACTTATCGATTATTGAGTCTTGCGGTGACGCCATTGCTTTCCTTCCGTTCTTGTATTGCAATTGCGCGAACATCACGCAGGAAGGCGCCCCATCACACTGGCGTCGGTCAAGTCAACGTTCTTCCCCCATCGATGGGAATAACGATGCCCGTCGCCGCCTTAAGCATGCTTGCGATGGCGACGACCGCCTCGCCGATCTCTTCTGGCAGGATGGCCCGTTGCAGCGGCGTTGCAGCGACATACCGTTCCAGCCATGCCGGATCAAACCTGTTCGTGAATTCGGTCTTGACGAGTCCGGGTGACAATGAAACTACCCGGATCTTGGGCGCCAGCGCGCGTGCCAGCGACCTCGTCATATTATCGAGCGCCGCCTTCGATGCACAGTACATGACGTTGCTTCCGAGCGCGAGCTGAGCGGAAATCGAGGAGATGTTCACAACCAGCCCATCATCATGGCGCGCGAGCAGTCCGCGCAGCGCCCGGACGGTCGCGAACGATCCGCGCACATTGGTGGAAAGAATCGTATCGATCAGCGCATCATCCAACGCATCGAGATCATGATGCGCAATAAATTTTGTCGCACCATGCGAATTCACCAGTATGTCGCAGCGGCCATAAATGCGATCGATGGCCAGCGCTAGTTCATGCAGGCCCGCACTGTCGGTGACTGGCGCACGGAGCGCTATGTGCTGTTGCTTTACCGAAGGCAGCGACTTGGCCAGCTGTTCTGCCGCAGCGGCAGACGTGTGGTAGCCCACCACCACGTTGGCCCCGCATGCAGCAAGCGTCGTACAGATTGCCGAGCCAATCCCGCCCGCGCCACCGGTGACCAGCGCCACTTTTCCATCGAGTCGTTGCATCGAACACCCGTTCCATTGCGAGGGGAAGCGCCGCCTCACGCGTGAGCCTTGGCTTGCATTCTGCAACAGGAAGCGGCAGGCAGCCGATCCGGCATCCTATCTCGCAATCTGCACTAAGATGCCTCCCCCATCTCCCAGAATCTTCCCAAGCCCAATGAAATTCGGCGTCTTCGACCATCTCGATAACAGTGGCCGTCCCCTGCAGGAATTTTTCGAACATCGATTGCGGCTGATCGAATCGTACGAGCGCCTCGGCTTCTATGCATACCATACGGCTGAACACCATGCGACGCCGCTTGGCATGGCCCCTTCGCCCAGCCTGTTGCATGCGGCGATCGCCCAGCGTACCAAGCACATCCGCTTCGGTCCGCTCGTCTACACCTTGAATTTGTATCACCCGCTGCGCCTGGCAGAAGAGATCTGCATGCTCGATCACATGAGCGGCGGGCGCTTCGTCATGGGCGTCGGGCGCGGCATTTCACCGATTGAACTGAAGTACTACGGCGCCGATCCGGAGCTTGGGCCGGCGATGTATATCGAAGTCTATGAAGTCATCATGAAGGCCTTGACCATGGACACGCTCAATCACGAGGGGCGCTTCTACCAATTCAAGGACGTGCCCATCGTGATGCATCCGTTGCAACGGCCGCATCCGCCGGTGTGGTACGGTATCGGCAATCCGGACAGCGTTGGTTGGTGTGTCGACAATAAAGTCAACGTCATCACCAATGCACCGGCCGCCATCGTACGGTCCATCACCAGCCGCTTTCGTGAGGAGTGGGCCAAGCGCGGTATGCAGGCCGATGCGCTACCCTTCATGGGCACCACCCGCCATACGGTGATCGCCCCCACCGATGCGGAAGCGATCGCGATCGCCAGACGCGCCTACACCAAGTGGTATGAGAGCTTCATCTGGCTCTGGAAAAAGCACAACGCCAAGCCGCGCTTTGCCCTGTACACCGAAGATTTCGATGCGCTCATGACGAACGGCCAAGCGATCGCCGGATCACCCGACACGGTGCGCAAGTCGATTCAGCGTCTCCAAGAGGAGTTCGGCGGCAATTACCTGCTTTGCCGGTTCGCATTCGGTGATCTCACCCTAGACGAAGCGCTGCGATCGACGGAGCTGTTCGCCCGCCATGTCATGCCGGCGTTCGCCTAGAATGACTCGCATGCACCGCTTCGCTTCCTAACCGCCTTCCTCGACGACCATGCACAAAATCGTCTTCGTGGTACTCGCGCTGCTTTGCCATGTTGCGACGGCGCAAAACTATCCCACTCGCCCGATTCGTTTCATCATGGCGTATCCGCCGGGCGGCAGCTCCGATGTGCTCGCACGGCCGATCGCCCACGAAATGAGCAAGTCGCTCGGTCAGCAGATGCTGATCGACTACAAGCCAGGCGGTGGCACGACCATCGCTGCGGATCTGGTCGCGAAATCGCCGCCCGATGGCTATACCGTCATCATGCTGCTCACCGCCCATGCGATCAATGCGACGCTGGTCCCCAAGCTTCCGTACGACACCCAGCGGGATTTTGCGTCGATCACGCTGGCCGCCGTCCAGCCGCTCATCGTCGTCGTCAATGCGCAATCGCCGATTCGATCGATACAAGAATTGATCGCAGCCGCCAAGGCCAATCCTGGCAAGCTCAACTACGGTTCGGCCGGACCGGGCAACACCAGCCACCTGGCAGTCGAACTGTTCAATGTGATGGTGGGCGCGAAGATCTCGCATATTCCCTACAAAGGCAGCGGGCCTGCGGTCACCGCGTTGCTCGCCCGTGAAATCGATCTCATGTTCGACAGCCTGTCGACCTCCGCACCGCATGCAAATGGCGGACGTTTTCGCGCCCTTGCGGTGACGACCACGAAACGCTCACATGCGGTGCCGGACGTGCCCACCATGCAAGAGGCCGGGGTCGCCGGCTTCGATGTCGCCGTTTGGTACGCGATCTTCGCCAGAGCCGGCACACCGCCTGAGATCGTCAAGCGCCTCAACGCGGCAGTCAGCAAGGCGATGCAGGTCACCGAGGCGAAGGAACGCATCGAAAGCGCCGGTTACACGATCATCGGTTCCACACCGGAAGAACTCGATCAGCATGTCAAAGTCGAGATCGCCCGGTGGGGGAAAGTCATTCGCGACGCGGGCATCACCGCAGAGTAGCACCCATTTCACTCACCCACGATGCCATGAAGCGGACCAAAGCCCGACTTGCCGAAGTCATCATGCACTACGTCGATGTCGACGGCGGTGATCTGCCGGTCGTGTTGTTGCACGGCTGGCCGCAAACGTCGCATGAATGGCGTCATGTGACGCCTAAGCTCGCGCCGCGGCATCGGATCATCGCACCGGATCTGCGCGGCCTCGGTGATACCACTCGCCCGCTGGATGGCTATGACAGCAAGTCGGTGGCAAAAGATATCGCCGAACTCGTTATTCAACAGCTTGGCATTCCGCGCTTCCATCTCGTTGGCCATGATTGGGGCGGTCCGACCGCCTTCGCGCTCGCCTGCGCCAACCCCGATGCAGTGGCGACGCTGACCATCATCGATGTCACCCTCCCCGGACTCGGACCCGACGTGTCGCAAGGCGGCAAGCGCTGGCATCACGCCTTCCATATGATTGAAGACCTGCCCGAAGCGTTGGTGCAAGGACGTGAGCGCGCCTACCTCACATGGTTCTATCGGGAATTTTGCTGGCAACCGAACGCCATCGGTCCGGACGATATCGATGAGTACGTGCGCTGCTATACGCAACCGGGCGCGCTCCGCTCAGGATTCGCCTATTACCGGAATATCCCACGCAATAAGGACGACAATCGCGCCCTGGCAGCTTCCGGCTTTCGCTTGAAGATGCCGGTGCTCGCGATTGGCGGTGGACGTACCGAATCGCGTGGCCGGGGCAATGAGCCCGAACTCTCGTTACGCGAAATTGCCGACAACGTGCAGGGAATGGTGGTGGCCGACAGCGGTCATTTCGTTCCGGAAGAGCAGCCCGCCCTCCTCGCCAAAGCGCTCATTCAGCATTTCACTGCGGTGCCGAGGTAACCCTTGTCCCTGCCGACCGGTAGGGTAGAAAAGCAGAGCGCATTGCACCGAAGATGCGAACTTGCGGCATACCGTCGTCCCTTCAGCTATACGGAAGCTGCCGTCCGTCAACTCTCGGCCGCGAGTTTGCCGGCATGCGCCCAATTAGATTTCTTGACGTCCTGAAAGATGATGTCGACGGCGGCCGGCTCACATTTCAAGATCCGGCAAGTTTCGCGGGTCAGCACTTCCACGAACTCGCGCTTCTGCTCGCCGCTACGGCCCTCGAACAACTCGACGTGGATCATTGGCATGGCAATTCCTTTCGGTGGTGGGCGGAACGCCATGATCATAACGCGGCCCATGCCGATCGAGGCGGGCCGGAAATTCGGTGCTAGACTATGTTTCACTAAGTAACGGATGGTTCGCCTATGAAACACAGGTTACGAAGCAGGTCGTGTAATCGGAGCGTGCCGTGAGCCCCGCGTTCAATCCCTATCTTGCCCCGCAAGCCGCGGCCGATCACGACCTTCGCAAGGGCGCCATTGAACGCCCGGCCGATGCAAAGAATATGCCCTGGCAAACTCGCCCGGCCATGCCAACGGACTACGAGAACCGTCTCGGTGATGCACTCGAAGTGATTTTCGAAAATGGCGCCACCGATCTGCAGGCGGTCATCGCGGCACTCAATGCCACCGACATTCGCTCTCCGATGGGCACTGCGTGGACCGCTCCCCTCTTTGAAGCAGAGATGCGCCGCCTCGCCGGCGCTTGAAAGCCCGCCGCACCCATTCATGGCCAATCCCATCCGTATCGAATACCGCAACGTGACCAAGCGGTTCGTCAGCGGCACTGGGACGAACATCACCGCAGTCGAAGAGGTCAGCCTTGCCATCGCCGATGGTGAAGTGGTCTCGCTGATCGGTCCAAGCGGCTGCGGCAAATCGACCCTTCTCAACATGGGATCGGGTCTGTATGCACCAACCGATGGTGATGTGCTGGTCGATGGCGTACGGGTGAGCGGGCCGAACCGCCATGTTGCGTTCATGCTGCAAAAGGATCTGCTGCTGCCCTGGCGAACGATTCGCCAAAACGTGGAATTGGGCGCGGAGATTCAGGGCATCGATGCGAGCGAACGCCGTCGCCAGGCACTCGCACTGCTTGAACGCTTTCATTTGCGCGGCTTCGAGGACCATTATCCGCATCAGTTGTCGGGGGGCATGCGTCAGCGTGCGGCGCTCGCGCGCACCTTGGCGATCGAACCGCTGGTGCTCCTCCTCGACGAACCCTTTTCTGCGCTCGACGCGCAGACCAAGATGGTGCTGCAAGCCGACCTCGCTCGCACGCTCGCCACAGAACGAAAGACCACGCTCTTCATTACCCATGACCTGACTGAAGGCGTCGTGCTCTCCGATCGCGTGCTCGTCATGTCCAGACGGCCGGGTCGCATCGTCGAGGAAATCCAAATCGATTTACCCGATCGCGCGGATACCTTTGCGCGGCGACAGCATCCGCGCATCATCGAGTACACGCGCGAACTCACCAATCTTCTCGACATCGGCCATCAGGCGTTGCAATAGCACGCCCTCCCTGGATGGATCAACCGTGAACCGACACACCGCATGAACACCCCGGCATTGGGACGCGGCGTGGTGATGGCAAGCGTTGGCTTGCTGATGGCGTTCCTTGCCATCTGGCAATGGGTGCCTGCCATGCTCAATGTCCCGTCATTCATTCTCCCACCGCCCACCAAGGTATGGAGCGAGACCGTCCGCATGCTGGGCACCGAGAAGTTGCTGCTGCATACCGGCATCACAACGCTTGAAGTCGTGGTCGGGTTTGTCTTGGGATCGTTGCTGGGTCTGGTGGTGGGCTGCATTCTTGGCGTGTCACCCAAAACCGAACTCGTTCTCTCGCCTTACATTCTCGCTTTGCAGATTGCCCCGAAGGTCGCGTTTGCGCCGCTCTTTGTCATGTGGCTTGGCTATACGGTCTATCCGAAGATTCTGGTGGCCATCCTGATCGTATTCTTCCCGGTGATGGTGAATATGTTGACGGCGATCCGCACCGTCGATCCGGATCTGGTGAATCTCGCCCGCTCGTTTTCGGCGTCGCGCTGGCAAATATTCCGCATGGTGGAATACCCAATGTCGATGGCACCGTTGTTCTCCGGACTGCGCATCGCGGCGACCCTTGCGGTCATTGGGGTGGTAGTGGGTGAAATGGTCGGCGGAAATAAAGGCCTCGGCTACCTCCTCGTATTCGGCGAAGGGCAAGGCAATACCGCGATGGTGTTCGTCACCATCATTATGCTCACGCTGATCGGCATCGCGGCCTACTGGCTGGTGGTGTGGGCGGAGCGCAGGGTGTTGCACTATCTGCCGCGCGCGCAGCATACGATGGTCTGAGACCGAACTAAAAGCCAAGGACCTCTCCGTGAATACGACGTCGATCACCCCCGAACGCATCCAATCGTATCTGGCCACCGGCCTGCGCAATCACTGGTATCCGGTGCTACCGAGCTACCGCGTCCAGAGCGCCCCACTTGGCATTACGCGTCTTGGCGAGAACATTGCGCTATGGCGCGATCGCGATGGCGCGGTGCACGCCATCGCCGATCGCTGCCCGCATCGCGGCGCCCGCATCTCACTTGGCTGGAATCTCGGTGATCGCCTGGCCTGCTGGTACCACGGTGTCGAGGTGAATGGTGCCGGTCGCATCGTCGATGTGCCGGCGGTAGAGATCTGCCCAATGAAAGACGAGCGGCAAGTGCATGCCTATCCGGTTGCAGAACACAATGGTGCGATTTTTCTTTGGTTCAGCGATGCGTCCAGAACGGCGCCCACACCGCTGCTACTGCCGGAGCAGCTCACCTCGCCCGCCTGGGCACAGATGCTTTGCACCGCCCACTGGCAGTGCAATTGGCAATATGCAGTCGATAATGTGATGGATCCGATGCATGGCCAATACTTGCACGCCAAGTCGCACTCGATGGCCTTTGGCGACCAGCGCGCGCAAATGCAAACACGCAAGACCAGCACCGGACTCGTCTTCGAAAAAATCGGCCAGCGCGATGTCAATTTCGACTGGGTTGAATGGGGTGAGTCGGGCGGTCTGTGGATGCGCCTGTCCATTCCTTATCGCGAACGCTATGGCCCCGGCGGCTCGTTTTACATCGTTGGGTTTGCCACGCCGATCGATGCGCATCACACGCAGGTATTTTTCTGGCGGTGCCGCGAAGTAGACGGCTGGCAGCGTGATGTCTGGAAATTCATGTACCGCAATCGCTTGGAGGGCCTGCACTGGGACGTCCTCGAACAGGATCGCGTGATACTCGAGAACCTGTCGCAAGACGCCCGTGACCATGAATTTCTTTATCAGCACGATACGGGTCTTGCGCGCGTCAGGCGCCGCTGCGAACAGCTGGCTGCAGAGCAGCTAGCGGCCGCCGACCAGTCGCACGTTACCGCCAAGTAGCCACCCATGACCGCCTCATCGTCGATCAATCTCACCGGCAAACGCCTTCTCATTTCAGGCGGTGCGCGCGGCTTGGGGCGAGCGTTTGCCGAAGAAGCCATGGCAGCCGGCGCCAAGGTGGTCATCGCGGATCTGCGCGAAGACGAGGGACGCGCCACCGCTATGGCGATTGGCGCGACATTCGTACCGCTCGACCTCGCCGCATCCGCGTCCATCGAGCGCTGCCTCGACACCACAATCGCAACGCTGGGTGGCTTGGATGGTCTGGTCAATGGCGGCGCCATCACCGACTCAGGCGGCAAGCAGTTCGATGAGCTGGCGACCGAGACCTGGGATCACGTCATGGCGGTGAATGTGCGCGGGACTTGGCTGATGACGCGCGCCGCAGCGCCGCATCTGCGCCGATCGCCCGCCGGACGCGTGGTGAACATTGCCTCCGACACCGCGATGTGGGGCGCACCGCGCTTGCTCGCTTACGTGGCGAGCAAAGGGGCGGTGATGGCGATGACCCGGTCACTGGCGCGTGAACTTGGCCCTGACGGCATCACCGTCAACGCGGTAGCACCGGGGCTCACGCTCGTCGAAGCCACCGAATATGTGCCGGTGCATCGCAAGGCACAGTACGTCGCCGGTCGCGCCATTCAACGGCCCCAGCTGCCAGACGATGTGTGCGGAACGGTGCTGTTTCTGTTGTCGGATGCTGCGGCATTCGTCACCGGTCAGGTCATTGCCGTGAACGGCGGCTTTGTCATGCATTGAGATCACCCAGCTAATTGCCACGAAAGGATTCATCCATGAATGACCGCGCAGCACTCGATCCGGCCGCCCTCTCCTGGGCGGCACCTGAAGGGGCAACCTTGTCGACGTGGATGGAATCACGCGTCGCCCGCTACCAGACTCGCCGGTACGATTGGGATACGCTCAAATTTCAAGCCGACTACGATCCCAAGTATCGGCGCGCGCAGATGCGCTATGTAGGAACCGGCGGCACCGGCGTGGCGAAGGATGCCAACACCGTGCCGGCCGGGCACTTCACGTTTTCTACGATGGTCATCCCGGCGGGCAATGTCGGTCCGCTGCACATTCATCATGATGTCGAAGAAATTTTCTTCGTATTGCGGGGCACGCTGAAGGTGATCTGCGAAAAAGACGGCGAGCGTTGGGAGTCCATCCTGCATGAGCGCGATTTGATCTCGGTGCCACCCGGTGTGTATCGCGAAGAACAGAATATTGGCGAAGAAGAATGCCTGATGTGCGTGATGCTGGGTGCTGCGAAACCGGTGACGCCCAACTATCCGCCGGATTCTCCCCTTGCCAAAATCAAGCGTTAAGGGCGTATTGGTGCGTACCGCATTGACCATTGAGGACCGCTTGGCCCGGTTGCCAGCGCGGGAAGTCGGGGTACCGTCACAGCGCATTGTCTATCGAACGGCGGGCGACGGATTGCCGCTCGTGATGCTGCACGGCATCGGCGGCGGGTCTGGTTCTTGGTTGCCGCAACTCGAATCGCTAGGCGATCGGTTTCGACTGATCGCTTGGGATGCCCCAGGCTATGGCACGTCCGCATTGATCGATAGCGCATCGCCAAACGCGCGTCACTACGCCGCCGCGCTGACGCGCCTGCTCGATGCCTTGCAGATCGAACGATGCCTGCTCGTTGGTCAATCGCTCGGCGCCTTGATGGCGACCGCATTTGCCCGCGCGTTTCCCTCCCGGTTGCACGGACTGCTGTTGCTCGGCCCAGCGGCCGGATACGGCACGGCAAGCCAACCAAAGCGCGATGAAATTCTGGCCGGTCGCATGGATGCCATCACCAAATTAGGACCGGACGGCATGGCCGCCACCCGCGCGAGCGCATTGCTCGCCACCGACGCCTCAGCAGAGGCCCGTGAGCTCGTTGCCGCCGGCATGCGACGCTTGCGTCCGGAAGGCTATGCGCAGGCCGCGCGCCTGTTGGTCAATGGCGACCTGGCGGCTGACGCTCGTCTGGTGCGCGTGGCCACCCTGGTAGGCTGCGGCACCGTCGATACCATCACACCCGAAGCCGGTTGCCGGGTCCTTGCCGCAGCCTTCACCGGTTGCCAGTACCACCCGATACCCGGTGCGGGTCACGCCTCGAATATCGATCAACCGGACCGAGTGAACACGCTGATCGCACAATTTGCGAGCCATGTGGGGGCCCTGTGAACGGCACGATCGAAGCGGGCGAACGCTATATCGTTCCCGCCCTCGAACGAGGCCTCAAGCTGCTCACCCTCTTTGATCGTCAGCGGACCGAAATATCGGCGCCCGATGCAGCACGCATGCTGGCATTGCCGCGATCAACTACGTTTCGCCTGATCCGCACGCTCGAACACTTCGGATTGCTGGAACGCACCGGCAATGCCTATCGTCTTGGCCCTGGCATGTTGCGCTTCGGCTTCGAGTATGTCGCGGCGCTGCCCTTCACCGACATCGCCAAGCCGATCGTTGAATCCTTTCGCAACGCCACCGGCTACGCCGCGCAGCTCGCCATTCAGGATGGCCGTGAGGTCGTCTTCATCGTGCGCGCCGTCGCCGCCTCGGCGTTTGCCAGCAATGTCACCGTCGGCACACGCATGCCCGCCCATGCCACCGCCCTTGGCCGCGTGTTTCTCGCCGCCATGAGTGGGCCGGATTTGCAGGCACTTTATCGCGACGAGAAGCTGCGCGACGTCAAACTGCCGGTCTACTCGCCGCAGACGCCCCGCACTTTCGCCGAGCTGGTGCGCCTGTTGCGCGACGATCATGCACGGGGCTACGCGATCAGCGAGTCGTTCTTCGAGGCGGGCATCTCCGCCATTGCCGCGCCGGTGCGTGACGGCAGCGGGCGCGTGGTGGCGGCGCTCAGCGTCACGATTCCAAAGCCCGCGTTGCCGCCGCGCAGCACGCGGGAAGAAATTCTGCGACATCTACTGGCCGCGGCCGCGAACCTCTCCCATCACCTCAACTACCGTCCCGCTGCGGCGGCTTGATCGAGTCCATCCATGAGCAGAACGGTAACGGTAGGTGAACTCGTCATCGCGTTTCTGGAGCAATGCGGCGTCGATTTGGCGTTTGGCGTGATCTCCATTCACAATATGCCGATGCTCGATGCCATTGGACGGCGCAAGGCCCTGCGTCGTACTGATCGCGTCACACCCCTCAACTTCATCCCCGCACGCAGTGAACAGGGCGCGGTCAACATGGCCGACGGCTACGCGCGGGTGCGGGGTGCCCTCGGCGTCGCCATTTCAAGTACCGGCACGGCCGCGGGCAACACCTGCGGCGCCCTGGTCGAAGCGCTAACGGCGGGGAGCCCGGTGCTGCATCTCACCGGACAAATCGATTCGCCATACCTCGATCGCGGCTTGGGCTTCATTCATGAGGCGCGCGATCAGTTGGCGATGCTGCGGGCCGTGTCCAAGCAGGCCTATCGGATTACCGATGCTGCAACGGCGCTCGCCACCCTGCGAGAAGCGGTGCGCACCGCCCTGACGGCGCCGACCGGTCCGGTGAGCGTCGAGATCCCGATCGATGTGCAAACAAGCGCAGTGGAACTGCCGGACGATCTGACACCCTATTCCATTCAAAACCGCGCGCCCGATCGTGACGCAATCGATGCATTGGCCGAGCGCTTGAGCAAAGCACGGCGTCCCCTGCTATGGCTGGGCGGTGGTGCGCGTCCTGCAGCCGAATCAGCCGTGCGCCTAGTGGGCCTTGGCATGGGGGCGGTCACCAGCGTGCAGGGCCGCGGCATCATTCCTGAAACGGATCCCCGCTCCTTGGCCGCCTATCATCTGCATGCCCCGGTTGAAGCGTTTTATCGAAGCTGCGACGCCATGCTCGTCGTGGGCTCGCGCTTGCGAAGCAACGAAACGCTCAAGTATCAACTCGCCTTGCCAAAGCCCCTCTATCGCATCGATATCGATGCCAGTAAAGCATCGCATCCCTATGCTGCGGAGTTATTCATCGAAGGCGATGCCGCCGAAGCTCTCGCTCTACTTGCCGATCGGCTGCAGGGCAAAATCAAGATCGATCCGACCTTTCATGCCGATTTGAAGCAGGCACGGGCGGCAGCGGAAGCATTGGTGCGCAAGGGACTTGGCCCCTATGCATCGATGGTCGATGGCCTGCAAGCGGCGGTGGGCGCGAGTTTTCTCTGGGTGCGCGACATTACGATATCGAACAGCACCTGGGGCAACCGGGCGCTACGACTGACCCGTCCCTACGATGGCGTCCATGCGACGGGCGGCGGCATCGGTCAAGGACTGCAAATGGCCATCGGCGCCGCACTGGCCGGCACCGGCAAGAAGACCTTCTGCCTCACCGGCGATGGCGGCCTCGTGGTCAACATCGGCGAACTCGCCACGCTAGTGGAACAAGAAGCCGATGTGGTGCTGATGGTCATGAATGATCGTGGCTACGGCGTCATTAAAAATATTCAGGATGCGCATTACGGTGGACGCCGTTACTTCGCCGATTTACATACGCCCGACTTTGCCTTGGTCGCCCGCTCGGTCGGACTTGCCTACATGAATATCCGCTCGGCATTGCAGTTCGCGCCGGTCATTACCGAAGCGGCCCAAATGCAAGGACCCATCATGGTCGAAGTCGATATGGCGGCGATCGGACCCTTCACCACCGCGTTCGCCGGCCCCCCCCCGCCCGCCACTAGCACGCAACAGGAGACACGGCATGAATGTATTGATGATCGGTGGCGGCGCGATCGGCCGCGAAGTGTTGAAGCATGTGCGGGACGACCCGACCATCCGGATCACGCACATCCTCGAACTGCCCGCGTATCGCGATCCGTTGCAGTCCGCCCTGGGCAAGGGCATTCGAGCGATCACCAGTCTCGATGAAATGGATGTCGCACCCGACTACGTCTTGGAGTGCGCAGGACATGCCGCAGTGAAAGCACATGTTCCCATCTTGTTGCGCCGCGGGCTCGGTGTGGCACTCGTCTCCGTTGGCTGCCTGTCCGAGCCCGGACTGCCGGAACTACTCGAACAGGCGGCACGTGACGGTAAAGCGCAGTTGACGTTGATATCCGGAGCCATCGCCGGGATCGATGCGATTGCGTCCGCCCGGGTCGGCGGCCTCGATGAAGTGATTTACACCGGCCGAAAGCCCCCTGGCGGATGGTTAGGATCGCCCGCTGAACAGGTCTGCGACCTCGCGAGGCTCACCAAGCCAACCGTGATATTCGAAGGCAGCGCGGGTGACGCGGCGCGCCTCTATCCCAAGAATGCCAATGTGGCCGCAACGGTCTCGCTGGCTGGCATCGGCCTGGATCGTACGCGCGCCACGCTCATCGCCGATCCCGGGACGACGAAAAACATTCACCATGTTCGCGTGACCGGCGCATTCGGTGAATTGGAAATTACGATCTCCGGTCGACCGCTCGCCGACAATCCAAAGACTTCCGCGCTGGCTGCATTCAGCGCGGTGCGAGCCCTGCGCAATCGCGTGGCAAGCGTAGTGGTATAGGAGTTAGTTGAAGAGGCCCGTCACTCCCGCGCAGGCGGGAGTCCAGACCTTAGCGCTTGTGACCCTATTTGGTAATCACGATCAAAAGGCTGCAAGACACACGGTCGACCAGTGACGCACTCACTGAGCCTTTCCACCATCTGGCGGCCCAGCGCGATTCCCGTTTGTGTCCAACGACGATCAGATCGCACGCTAGGTCCTTGGCGGCCCGGCCGATTTCCTCGACCGGTTCGCCGACGACCAGATGCGGGATCGAAACAAAACCGCGATCCTTCAGTATGACGATACCGTCATCCAGCACCCCTTGCATACGCTTCTTCTCGGTTTCGATCAGTTCCTCCGGAACGAAGCCTTCGGTCAGAAACATCGTGGAAGGCATGTTTGCGACCGCCAGCAGATGGGTTTGCGCATGGACAAACGATGCAATCTCCGCGCACTCCATCAAGGCTGATCGGCCTTCTATAGTCCCGTCAAACGCCATGAGAATTTTCTTATACATCAGTTTGCAGCCTCTTTAATGTTCCGACTACCGGCGCAATCATGAAACAAGCCTCTTCAAGCCCAGCCGCGGCGTACTGATACTAAAATTATACTCAATCAGAACATCCGTCAAATCGGTTCGCACCGAACCCACCGGGTCAATGGTGAATGCGATGCAAAAAGCGATCGCCCGAGTGCCGTAGTGCATGCGGTATCATCCTTCGGATGCGCGACATCACGCCACCCGCGGATGGACGACGCGCCTTCCCTTCGCCTGATGCATGGGCACGCGCCCGGAGCCGACGATGAACGCACCCGATATGAAAGCGGTCTTCCGATGGGAAGACCCGCTCCGGCTGGATGACCAGCTTGCCGAGGAAGAACGGATGGTCCGCGATGCGGCCAGAAAGTATGCCGAAGACAAACTGGCGCCCCGCGTGCTGTCGATGTTTCGCGAAGGCAACGCCGACGCATCGATCTTTCGCGAGATGGGCAGCCTCGGATTACTTGGGCCCACAATACCAACCGAATACGGTGGAGCGGGCCTCAATTACGTCAGCTACGGGTTGATTGCCCGCGAGATTGAACGCGTCGACTCCGGCTTTCGCTCGATGATGAGCGTGCAATCATCGCTCGTCATGGTGCCGATCCATGAATTCGGCACCGAGGCGCAGAAGCGAAAATACCTCCCCAAACTCGCCACCGGCGAATGGATCGGATGCTTTGGCCTCACCGAGCCCAATCATGGGTCCGATCCGGGCAGCATGCAGACCCGCGCCAAAGCGGTGCCAGGCGGTTACCAGCTTTCCGGCAGCAAAATGTGGATCAGCAATTCTCCGATCGCCGATGTGTTCTTGGTCTGGGCCAAGACGGACAACGGGAAGATCCGCGGCTTCATCCTGGAGAAGGGTATGCCAGGACTCTCCGCACCGGTGATCCATGGCAAGGTGGGCCTGCGCGCATCCATCACCGGCGAAGTTGTCATGGATAACGTGCGGGTATCCGAGGATGCACTGATGCCGAAGGTCGAGGGTTTGAAGGGACCTTTCACCTGCCTGAATTCGGCCCGGTATGGGATTGCGTGGGGCGCTTTGGGTGCGGCGGAATCATGCTGGTACACCGCGCGCCAATACACCCTCGATCGCCAGCAGTTCGGACGGCCGCTGGCAGCCAATCAACTGATTCAGAAGAAACTGGCCGACATGCAGACAGAAATCTGCATCGGCCTGCAGGGTTGCCTGCGCCTTGGTCGCATGAAAGACGAAGGCACCGCGGCGGTAGAAATCACCTCGATCATGAAGCGTAACTCCTGCGGGAAGGCGCTCGACATCGCACGGATGGCGCGCGACATGCTAGGCGGCAACGGCATCTCCGATGAATTCGGTGTGGCCAGGCATCTGGTCAATCTGGAAGTCGTCAATACGTATGAAGGCACGCACGACATTCACGCCTTGATTTTGGGGCGCGCCCAGACCGGCATCCAAGCGTTCTTCTAAACTTGCCATGGCACGCAAACTTGCCGACGCCGCCGCGCCCGCACCGCTCGTGAAGCGATGCGGCTGGGCAACGAACGCGCGCGCCCTCGATACCATCTACCACGACAGCGAATGGGGCGTCCCGGTCCATGATGAGCATGCGCTGTTTGAATTCCTGACGCTGGAAGGGGCCCAGGCGGGTCTCTCATGGAGCACGGTACTAGCCAAGCGTGATCGGTACCGCGAGGTGTTTGCCGGATTCGACCCAGCGCGGGTCGCGCGCTTTACCGCCCGACAGCAAACGCAGTTGCTGGCCGATGCCGGCATCGTTCGCAACCGCCTGAAAGTTGCTGCCACGATTACCAATGCTCAGGCGTTCCTCGCAGTACAGGAATCGTTCGGCAGCTTTGGCACTTACCTGTGGCAATTCGTCGAAGGTGCACCGATCCAGAATCGCTGGCGGCGCCAAAGCGATGTACCGTCCGAGACATCACTTTCACAAAAGCTCAGCAAAGACCTGAAACAACGGGGATTTCGGTTCGTCGGTTCGACGATTGTGTATGCCTATATGCAAGCGGTCGGACTCGTCAACGACCACCTGGTGACCTGCCACCGGCATGCGGCAGTTGCCGGTCTCACCTAGCGGGTACCGATGCAGTACCCGCGCACCATTTCGCGACACCAGCGCACCAACTGCGCGCGACGTTTTGTCATTCTCAGTGGTGCCCGCCAGCGGTTGGCGGCTATCCCCTAGCGTCCGCCGTGGGCGCAGAACTTGGTCTCTACTAAGCTTAAATTGCCTTGCCGACGAGGCTGGCATGGATCATGCACTAGCTGGCTAGCAGGTCGCTGCGTCGCGCGTTCATGGCGAAAGCGCCCTGCCGATAACCGGTTTTGACGATTTGCATTGCCATTCGAGTGCACACTAGAACCCGTAATAGCCGCTCGGTCGAATCATTCCGAACGAGCCGGTCACGGTACGTATCATCGTCGGATGGGTCGCAGCCTGACCCGACGTAGGCTGAAGGAGTCAGTCAATGCTCAAGCAGTGGGTCATCTGCATTACCGCGTTACTCCTCCTGCCCATCGGAGGCGCCTTCGCCCAAAGCAAGGATGCGTCATCGGTCGACGAAGAAATAGCCGTCATTCTCGTCGCGGCGCCCCGCATGGTTGATCTAAGTTTCCGGCAAACCGTGCTCCTCGTTACGCCGACTGAAAACGATCGGCATGTCGGCTTCATCATCAACCGCCCGACCCAACGATCACTGTCCAGCCTGTTCCCGCAACACGAGCCGTCGAAGAAAGTGGTCGATCCAGTATTCTTTGGCGGCCCGATGTCGCGAAGCGCGCTGTTCGCCGTCGTCAAATCACCGACCAGTCCCGGCACCGGGTCGATAAAGCTGATGAAGGACCTGTTCTTCACCATGCGGGTCGATGTGGTCGACAAAGTCATCGAGAACTCACCGAACGAGGCACGCTACTACGTAGGCTATGTGGAATGGCGACCGGGCGAGCTGCGCTATGAAATAAATCGCGGCCTGTGGCATGTGATGAATCCCGACCGCACCATGATCTTTCGCAAGAACACCGACAATCTCTGGGAAGAGTTGATTCGGCTTTCACGCGCGCTAAGCGCTGATGCCGGCAACGTACTCGGACCCTCGACCCGCGCGGTCAACTGATTCCCTCGCATCCAAACACCGACGCCCGCGCCAGATCAAAGCAATCGCAGGCGTTGCTGTTTCTAAAGCAGCCCGCGCGGTCACACCTTCTCGAACGCAAACTCCCCGCGTTTGGCTCGCACGGCGATACTGTCCTTGGCCGCAAATCGTCCTTCGAGGATTTGACGCGCCAGCGGATTTTCGATGCGTGACTGAATCGCACGCTTCAACGGACGCGCTCCATACACCGGGTCGAAGCCTTCTCTGGCAAGTTCCGCCAAGGCGTCATCGCCGATCACCAACCGCATCTCAAGCTTGGCGAGCCGCCCTTCGAGTTGGCGCAGCTGAATGCGTGCGATCCCTTGAATGTGCGCTTCGTTAAGGGCGTGGAAGACGATGATCTCGTCGATCCGATTGACGAATTCCGGCCGGAACTGGGTCTTCACCTCCGCCAAAACCGCCGTCTTGATGAGCGTGGTATCGGAGCCCGCCAGACTTTGAATCATCTGCGAACCGAGGTTTGACGTCATCACCACCACCGTGTTGCGAAAGTCCACGGTGCGACCCTGACCATCGGTCAGTCGGCCATCATCCAACACCTGCAACAACACGTTGAACACGTCCGGATGCGCTTTCTCGATCTCGTCCAGCAGAATCACGGCGTACGGACGACGACGCACCGCCTCGGTGAGATAGCCGCCTTCCTCATAGCCGACATAGCCGGGTGGCGCGCCGATCAATCGCGCTACCGAATGCCGCTCCATGAGCTCCGACATATCGATCCGGATCATGTGTTCTTCGGAATCGAAGAGGAAAGTCGCCAGCGCCTTGCAAAGCTCGGTCTTGCCGACCCCGGTGGGACCAAGAAACAGGAACGAGCCATAGGGCCGCTTGGGATCGGACAGGCCCGCACGCGATCGACGGATCGCATCGGCCACCAGGCGCACGCCCTCATCTTGACCGACGACCCGCTCATGGAGCTTCGCTTCCATCGACAAGAGCTTTTCGCGCTCGCCCTGCATCATCTTCGACACCGGAATGCCGGTCGCGCGGGACACCACCTCCGCAATCTCCTCGGCACCGACCTGCGTGCGCAACAGCTTGTGCCGTGGCGCCGCATCTGCCCCTGTCTCGGCATGCTTCAATTGCGATTCCAATTGCGGCAGACGCCCGTATTGGAGTTCCGCCACCTTGTCCAGCTTGCCTTCCCGCTGCAAGCGCACGATATCGGCGCGCATGCGATCGATCTCTTCCTTTATATGGGCGGCGCCCTGCACCGACAGCTTTTCCGATTTCCAGATTTCCTCGAGATCGGCGTACTCGCGTGATAGCTTGGTGATCTCTTCTTCGATCAGGCCGAAGCGCTTGCGCGATGCCTCGTCGGTTTCCTTCTTGACCGCCTCACGTTCGATCTTCAACTGAATCAGGCGCCGGTCGAGCTTATCCATGATCTCGGGCTTCGAATCGATTTCCATCTTGATGCGCGAAGCCGCCTCATCGATCAGATCGATCGCCTTGTCGGGGAGGAAGTGATCAGTGATGTATCGATTGGACAATTCAGCAGCCGCCACGATAGCCGGGTCGGTAATTTCAACGCCGTGATGAACTTCGTACTTTTCCTGCAAGCCGCGCAAGATGGCGATCGTGGCCTCCACAGATGGCTCGCCCACCAGCACCTTTTGAAAGCGCCGTTCGAGCGCCGCGTCCTTTTCAATATATTTGCGGTACTCATCGAGCGTGGTGGCCCCGACGCAATGGAGCTCACCCCGCGCGAGAGCGGGCTTCAGCATATTGCCGGCGTCGATGGCGCCTTCGGCTTTGCCGGCACCGACCATCGTATGCAACTCATCGATGAACACGATCGTCTGACCGGCGTCCTGCGAAATTTCCTTGAGGACCGATTTCAGCCGTTCTTCGAACTCACCGCGATACTTGGCACCGGCCAGCAATGAGGCCATGTCGAGCGACAACACGCGTTTGTTCTTGAGGGTGTCTGGAACCTCGCCGTTGATGATGCGCTGAGCAAGGCCCTCGACGATGGCCGTCTTGCCAACGCCTGGCTCGCCGATCAGCACCGGATTGTTCTTGGTGCGCCGCTGCAGGATCTGAATGACCCGCCTGATCTCATCATCCCGGCCAATGACCGGATCGAGTTTGCCCATACGGGCCCGGTCGGTGAGATCGAGGGCGTACTTCTTCAGCGCCTCGCGTTGCCCTTCGGCCTCGGCGGAATCGACGGACGCGCCGCCCCGTACCGAATCAATCGCCGCTTCCAGCGCCTTCCGCGTCGCGCCCACTTCACGCAGCAAACGACCGGCCTCACCCTTGTCATCGGTGGCGACCAGCAAGAAAAGTTCGGAGGCAATGAATTGATCACCGCGCTTCTGCGCCTCGCGATCGGCAAGGTTCAACATGCCGGACAGCTCACGCGACACCGGCGTTTCCCCGCCATGGCCGCTCACCTTCGGCAGGCGCCCAACCGCTTTGGTAAGGGTATCCCGCAAGCGGGTGATGTTGATGCCGGCGCGCTCCAGCAACGAGCGGCTCGCCGCGTCGTCGGCGGCGAGCAACGCTGCCAGCACATGGATCGGCTCGACAAATGGATTGTCCGCACCGACCGCCATGCTTTGGGCATCCGACAATGCCTGCTGGAACTTCGTCGTCAATTTATCAATGCGCATTGTTCAAGTCCGTTGGATTTGCAAACATGGCCGGAACTGCGACCCGCTAATCTGCCTGGAAGCTTAGATGCGGCCACCTGGGGCGAATTCAAGGGTTGGCAAGCCCCACGCATTGAAGGATGAACCAGGCACGCTCGACCGGGTTGATTAAACGCACTGGCAACACCATTACGCTGCACAAATACGCATTGATAGCCCCAACCCGTCGGGTAAACTCTGCGCTCGCTCGCGGCCCTCCCCCCATGACATTCAAGTTCGAAATCGAAGATAGGATAGGCCGTTACCCGATCGAACGCGAGATTGGTCGTGGTGCGACCAGTCGCGTCTATCTTGGCCATGATCCCAATGCGGACAATCGCCCGGTCGCAGTCAAAGTCTTTTTCTTCGAAGAGCATCAGTCGGCGGAAGATATCAAGGTAATCCGCAAGGCGTTCGTCGCCGAAGCCGCGCTTGCCGGTCGCCTGTCGCATCCGCATATCGTTGAGATTTTGGATGCCGTCAGCGAGCCCAACTATAGCTATCTCGTGATGGAGTACGTCGAGGGCAGCACGCTTGACGACCATGCTGACGCTGCCACCTTGCTCCCGGTCCCAAAGGTCGTTGAAATCGCGTTCAATTGCATTCGCGCCCTTGATTACGCGTTCCAACGGGGCGTCGTACACCGCGACATCAAACCGGGCAACCTGCTGTACAGCCCGGCCGGCGAAATCAAGGTGAGCGACTTCGGCGCCTCATTTCAGGAGGCGCTGGCCCATGAAACCACCCAACTCACCGGCATCGGCTCACCCGCCTATATGTCGCCCGAACAAATCCGGCTGGAGCCGCTCAACCATCAGACCGATATCTATTCGCTTGGCGTGGTGATCTACAAGTTGCTCACCGGGCGTCTGCCCTACAACGCCTCCAACCCGCTGTCGCTCACCTACGAGATTCTGAACGTGCAGCCACAACCGCCATCGACGCTCAGGCCCGATCTGCCGCGGATGTTGGATGAAATCTGCCTGAAGGCGATGGCGAAGGACCCGGCCCAGCGCTATCAGTCATGGATCGAATTCGGCAAGGAGTTGTCCCGTGCATTCGGTGTATTGCGCTCGACCGATGCCAAGCTGAGCGACTCAGAAAAATACGCCGACATCCGGGTGCTGCCTTTTTCGATACGTTTGATGATGTGGTGCTCTGGGAGGGGCTGCGGATCGGTGCGTGGCGAGAAATCGGCGCGGGCGAGGCGGTCATCCGTGAAGGCGACAACGGCGATGGCTTCTATGTGATGGTCAAAGGCAAGGTGGCGGTCGCCCTCGGCGGCAAGCATCTTGCAACGCTCCCCGCCGGCGCATGCTTTGGCGAAATGGCCTACTTCAATGAGGTCATCGCGCCACGCTCCACCACCATTACCGCCCTAGAATCGCTGTTCGTCCTCGAAATCAAGGCAAGCTCGCTGCGGCTTGCAAGCGAGGCGTGTCAGAACGCATTCCAATGCGCCTTCATCGACATGTTGCTCGTTCGGCTCACCGAGTCGAATCGGCGTCTCGCCGAGCTGACGCGCGAGCCCTAACGAACCATCGCGAGGAACCTGAGCACCGCACTCGGTGCCGTATCGACGCGTGCGGTAAGCTCGCCCGATGAACATCGCCCAACTGCTGGTTCGCGCTGCGCGGGTATTTCCGCATCGCGTCGCCATCGCCCGCGGCTTCGCATCCCATGCCACCTATGGTGAACTCGCACGTCGTGCCGCGGCCATCGCCCATACCTTCACCAGCGCGCTGCGCCTGCAGCCTGGCGATCGTGTGGTGCTTTACCTGCCCAATTGCCCCGAATATCTCGAAGTCTTGGCGGGCATTTGGTGGGCGGGCCTGACAGCAGTGCCGGTCAACGCCGCGCTGCAAGGACAGCAACTCACCACCCTTCTTGAAGACTCCCAGGCCGCGTTGTGCTTTACCGCGGCAGGGGGCGTTCAGGCGAGCGTGGCGGCGATCGGTGAGGCCCGCACCATCGATATCGCTTCGTCACGCTATCAGCAGATCGCGCGAAGCGTCGGTGAAGCATCCATCGCCTGGAATGTTCCTGACGATCTCGCTTGGCTTTTCTACACCGGTGGTACGACCGCACAGCCCAAGGGCGTCATGCTCTCCCATCGCAATCTGTTGGCGATGACGCTCTGCTATTTCGCCGATGTGGATGCGATCGGCGCTGAGACCTGCATGATTCACACGGCGCCCATGTCGCACGGCTCTGGGCTCTATGCACTACCCCACTTCACCGCCGCATCAACGCAGGTGATTCCCGAGAGCGGCGCCTTTGATCCCGCCGAAGTCCGCGCGCTCGCTACGCATTGGCGAAACGCCACGATGCTTGCGGACCCAACCATGATCCGACAATTCGTGGCGGCCCTCCGCGTCACCCAACCGGATATTGCGCAGCTCAAGACGATCGTCTGCGGCGGTCCGCTGAATCACCCCGATGCGCAAGAGGCGCGGTCGGTGCTGGGACCACGCCTGGTGCAAATCTACGGGCCGGCAGAGTGTCCAATGACGGTCACTGCGTTGTCGCGCTTTAATCTCAACGATACTAAGCATCCCCGCTACCACGCTCGGATCGCGTCCGTTGGCGTTCCACAGTCAGCGGTGGAAGTGCGCATCGTCGATCACGAGGACCGCCTATCGCCGCCTGGCCAAGCCGGTGAGATCGTCGTGCGCGGCGAGCCGGCCATGCGGGGCTATTGGATGAACGCCCGCGCCACCGCCAAAGCGCTTAAGGGCGGCTGGCTCCACACCGGCGATACGGGCGTCTTCGATGCGGACGGATTCTTAACGCTCGTGGGTCCAGAGGAGACGACCGGCAGCGGGCAAGATACCTATCCGCGCTGAATCGGCGGCTTTTCGGCGTTACGTTGCGCTACGGCAGCATCGGCTTGCCAGCGCGCCGCTGCCTCGTCGTCGGTCGCACGCGCATCTACCCAGCGGGGTCCGTTGGCCGTCTGCTCTTTCTTCCAAAACGGCGCCTGCGTCTTCAAATAGTCCATGATGAACTCGCATGCCGCAAACGCATCGCCGCGATGTCCACCCACCACCACTACCAATACGATTTGCTCCATCGGTCGCAGTTCGCCCACCCGGTGAATCACCGTCGCATCATCGACTTTCCAGCGGATGAGTGCATCGCCGATGATCGACAGAATTGCCTTTTCGGTCATGCTGGGATAATGCTCAAGGGTCATCGTCGCCACCGTCGCGCCGTCGTTGCGATCACGGCAGACTCCAATAAACGTCGCGACCGCACCGATCTCCGGACGTCCGGCCCGTAGGCGTGCGATCTCCACGCCGACGTCAAAGTCTTCCTGTTGGATGCGCACGGTCGGCATCGCGAACTAACCGCCCGTCACCGGCGGAAAGAATGCCACTTCATCATCGGAACCGATCGGGGTCGCGGGCTGCACCATCTCCTGATTGACCGCGATGCGCACGGCACGACCTTCGGCAAACGCATCCGACCACACACCGCCACGACTCATCAGATAAGTACGCAAGGCACCGACGGTCGACACCTCAGGCGGCAATTCGATCGACTCGCTCGCCCTGCCGAGCAGTTCCCGCAGACGTGCGAAATAGAGCACCCTCACCATTGCTTGAGCAATTCCGCAAAGGGCAAGTAGCGGACCATATCGCCTTGGTTGATCGCGGTGCGTGGCGGGTTGTCCACCAGCCCGTCGCCCCATACTGTCGAGGTGAGCACCGCGGAGCTTTGATTGGTGAATAACTCCGCGCTGCCCGCGGCGCCGAGCTTCACCCGCAGAAATTCCTGACGGGCATCGGGCTTTGGCCAATCGAACGCGGCGCGCACCTGATAGCTTTGGATCGCCAGATGCTGCACACCCATCGAGCGCAAAATGAACGGCTTCACAAACAGCACCATGCAAATGAAGCTCGACACCGGATTGCCCGGCAGACCGATGAATGAGGCCTCCGTGCCATCGGTCCGACGCACTTGTCCGAACGCCAGAGGTTTGCCGGGCTTCATGGCAATGCGCCACATGTCGAGGCGCCCTTCCGCTTCCACCGCGGGTTTCACATGATCTTCTTCGCCGACTGACATCCCGCCGCTGGTGATCACCAAGTCGTGGTTGGCGGCGGCCCGGCGCATGAATTCGCGCGTGGCAGTGAGCGAATCGGGAATGATGCCAAGATCGGTGACCTCGCACCCGAAGGTCGACAACATGCTCGTAAGAAAGTAACGACTGGAGTTGTAGATCGACCCTTTCGGAAGCGGTTCGCCGGGCATGACCAGTTCATCGCCGGTAAAGAAAATCGCGGCGCGCAGCTTCCGTGTCACCGGCAGCGTCGCCAGACCCACCGAGGCGGCGAGGCCCGCGTCCTGCGGACGCATGCGGATGCCGGCCGGCAGGATTTCGCTATTGGCGCGAATGTCCTCGCCGATATAGCGCACCCATTCGCTGGGCTTGGGACTATGCCGCACGATGACGGCGTCTCCAGCTGCTTCGGTCTGCTCCTGCATCACCACCGCATCAGCGCCAAGTGGCATTGGTGCGCCGGTGAAGATGCGTGCCGCGGTGCCAGGGGCGAGCGGTGCACCGACAGCCCCCGCGGCGATGCGCTGCGAAATCTTCAGACGCGCCTGCCCTGACACGCAATCGGCCACGCGGACTGCATAGCCATCCATCGCACTGTTGTCGTGCCCCGGTACATCGATGGTCGATCGCTGCGGCG
This sequence comes from Betaproteobacteria bacterium, assembly GCA_009693235.1. GTDB lineage: Bacteria > Pseudomonadota > Gammaproteobacteria > Burkholderiales > SG8-39 > SHXR01. The sequence goes on from SHXR01000011.1 coordinate 56,602, forward strand.
CGGCCAGGACACGACCGTGTGCGGCCATCGTAGCGATCACTTCCACTTCGCGAATCGGCTGCACGCCCGCCAGCAAGCGAGCCAACGCCTCATCGACCGTCAGGAGCCCGTTATTCATTTGAATCCGTTGTAGTCGAGAATGAAATGTGCAATACCGTCATAGTCCACCAGATCGAACTGCGGCAGGCTGGTCGCCAGACGCTCATCGCTCGCCACGCCGACGATGTTGGCATCATTCAGATACAAACGTGGCTTGCCATTATCGCGCCGAAAGACTTCCAGCTTGGGCTGCGGATAGCGTTTGAATCCTTCGACCAGCAATAGGTCGACCGGATCCATTCGATCAATCAATTGTTCCAAGGTCAACTCCGGTGCGGCGCGCAATTCATGCATGAGCGCCCACCGTTTTTCCGAGGATACGATGACTTCATGGCAACCGGCGTGACGATGACGATAAGAATCCTTGCCGGGTTGATCGACGTCGAAATTGTGATGCGCGTGCTTCACCAACGAAACGCGAATCCCGCTCTTCACCATGCGTGGAATGAGCTGCTCGATCAACGTGGTCTTGCCGCTGCCGGACCAGCCGGCAAATCCAAATACCTTCATGTCCTAGAGGGCGATCTGCGCGACGGCACCGACCCGTCAAACAAGCCATTGTAGCAACCATCGGCGGGGCCGACGCGCCCTGCCTATGCGATACCCAGATATCGCCGCGGATTCTCGTCCCGGATCATGCGGAGCGTTTTCTCGTCGATGCCAGGCACCGTCTGCACCGATCCATGCGGATCGCGATCGGCGATCTGGAACGGGTAGTCGGTGCCGATCATGATGCGATCCGCACCGAACGTGTCGATGACATAACGAAGCGTCTGCGGGTTGTACACGAGCGTGTCGTAGTAGCAGCGCTTCGCATACACCGTCGGCGATTCCGGGATGGCATCGCGAATCGGCGGCGAGTTTTTCCAGCCATGCTCCAGACGCGGCAACACGATGGAAAATGCGCCGCCGCCATGCGAGAAACCAATCCTCAGCTTCGGATGCCGCGCGAGCATGCCGCCCGTGATAAGCGATGCGATCCCAAGCGCCACATCACCTGGAAACCCGACCACCTGCTCCAACGCGGCGGGGCCAACCAGGCGTTCCTTACCCGCCGGGCGTAATCCGTGCATGAAAATCGCCGCACCCATCGCTTCAGCGGCGGCAAAGAAGGGCTCGAACCGCGCATCGCCAATCGACACGCCGTTCACATGCGTGGCGATTTCCGCGCCTAGCAACCGTTGTGCCGTCATGATGTGCTCGAGCTCCCGGACGGCCTTATCGACATCCTGCAGCGGCACCGCACCCAGTCCGGAAAAGCGCTGTGTATGGTCATTGCAAAGCGCCGCGATCTGGTCATTGATATGCCGCAGCAGCACGGTCGCATCATCGGCCGGCAGCCAGTACGACAGCAACTCCGGCATCGGCGAAACCACTTGGCGGCCGATCCCCATTTGGTCCATCTCGACGATGCGTTGATCGCCGGCCCAGGAGGTCGACGGTACCGTGCGATAGTTTTTGCCCTGGATCATCACATGCGCGTGACCGCAGCCCTCGTGATTCATGGAGGGCCAAGGAATGTCTTTGCCCTTGCCGATATAGGCCGGAAACTGCTCCGGGATGAAATGCGTGTGAACGTCGATACCGTGAATCATTGGCGGCTCCAGGGGGCAACGCAGAACGTGAGGGCGAATAGCCTGCGTCCGATTATAGGGAAGCCCGGCCGCGCGCGCCGCAATGCTGGAGATCATGCGAACGCCATCGATACGCAGCGTTTTCAACCCGCTGCGTTTTCAATTCGAATTATTTCGCCTATACAATCAGCTTCACCAGTCTGCAGTGAGGCCATTTCATGTCAACCAGCCCCTCGCATTTGCCGAGTAAAGCGACCACACTGTTGCTGAACCTTGGTCATGCCATCGATCATTTAATGCTGCTCATCTTCGCCACCGCGGTGGGTGCGATCGCCACGGATTTTCAACTCGCGCGCTGGGAAGATCTCATGCCCTTCACGGTTGGGGCGTTCTTCCTGTTCGGGTTGGGGTCCCTTCCGGCTGGGCGCTTGGGCGATCTGTGGGGCCGACGTGCCATGATCATCATCTTCTTCTTCGGCATCGGTGGAGCGGCGCTCCTGGTGGCCGCCACGCAGAATGTTTGGCAAATGGCGATGGCGCTCGCGGTGGTCGGACTGTTCGCGTCGATCTACCATCCGGTTGGCATTCCAATGCTGGTGCAAGGTTCGTTGAAACCGGGCATCACCATCGGCGTCAACGGCCTGGCGGGCAATCTCGGCATTGCTCTGGCCGCGCTCTCGACCGGCTTTCTAGTCAAGCATTTCGGCTGGCGGGTCGCATTCATGGTGCCCGGGTTGGTCGCGATTGCTTGCGGTGTGCTCTTCGTCCTGCTTGTCCCGCGCGAAACCACCGCGCCCGCAAAAAGAAAAGCCGTGCTGGTCGCCCTGCCGCCAGCGCTCATGGCGCGCGTATTCCTGATCATTACGCTCACCGCCACCTCGAGCAGCCTCACGTTCAACTTCACCACCAATGGCAATGGCGAATTGCTACGCGAGCGGCTGGCCTCCCTCATTTCTGATCCGGCGACCATCGGCGCCCTGCTCGCCCTGCTGTACACGATCGCATCACTCATGCAGCTCGTCGTCGGCAACCTGATCGATCGCTATCCTTTGAAACGCATCTACTTGCCGCTCATCCTGCTGCAAATTCCCGCTTTCGTGGTGGCCGCAACCGTCGAAGGTTGGGGTTTCTACCTGCTCGCCGTAACGTTCATGGCCCTGGTCTTTGGCGCCATTCCATTTACCGATGCGATGGTGGTGCGCTACGTCGACGATCGCATCCGGTCGCGCGTATCCGGTGCCCGGATCGCCATTGCCTTTGGCATTAGTTCAGTAGCGGTCTATCTGCTTGGCCCGATCGTTAAAGCAGCGGGGTTCGGCTTCCTGTTGATGTTGATGGGCGGTATTGCTGCGTTCACTGCCTTGGCCGTTTCATTCTTACCGGTCAATCAACAGCAAACGGCCATGGCACCGTCATGAACGCACTGCCGCGCTCGGATGACCCACCGCGGGGACCTAGCCCCACTGCCATTCGATGAACATGGCCCTCGAATGGGCCATCGTCCTCGCCCTTGGCACGGTAGCGGGGACGGTCGGTGGCATTGTCGGCTTCGGTTCGTCGATCATTTTGTTGCCGGCGCTCGTCTGGGTGTTTGGCGCCAAGGATGCCGTCCCGATGATGGCAATCGCTGCCCTGCTTGCCAATGGATCGCGCGTCGCCGTATGGTGGCGCGAAGTGGATTGGCGTGCGTGCGGCGTCTACTCGATCGCCGCCATTCCGTTCGCCGCCCTGGGCGCCTCGACGCTAGTCGTGTTGGATGCGATCTGGGTGGAAGCGGCACTCGGCGTATTTTTCCTCGCCATGATCCCAATCAGACGCTGGCTGCAATCGATCGGTTTGCGGGTCGTTCTTTGGCAGCTTGCCATCGTTGGCATATTCATCGGCTACCTGAGCGGAATCGTCGCCTCGACCGGCCCGATCAACACGCCATTCTTTCTTGCCTATGGTCTGGTCAAAGGCGCCTATCTGTCGACTGAAGCGCTGGGTTCGGTTGCCGTTGGGTTCACCAATGCAATCGTCTTTCGGAAGTTTGGGGCGATGCCCTGGAATACGCTCGCACGCGGCTTGATCGTCGGGGTATCGCTGATGCTCGGCTCATATCTGGCCAAGGCGTGGGTATTGCGCCTCAGCCCGGATCGTTTTCGTTGGTTGATGGACGCGTTGATGGCTTGCGCGGGCCTTGCGCTACTGCTCGGAGCACTGCGATCGTGACCAGCGTTTGGGTTACCAGCTTCCGTACAACCAGGCACTCCATGTACGAACGTCGGAGATGGCGTTGGGAATCTGCGGTGTGCCTACAGGGGTCGGTTGGACCGGCGCAACCGTGAAGCTCAACGATGAGCAGCCCGAAAGCAGCAAAGCCGTGATCAATATGGCACTTCGTATAGCATTCACGGCGATCATTCCCCTGGTTAGCTTTTCCGATAACGACCCAAACATCGATTTGTTGACCGCCATGCGATCGGTTTTAAAGGCGTTCCGCATGCGCCGCAACCTAAGGAGTCCAGTGGTCACTCAATCCGACCAAGCGGTATCCAGAACGCCCAAAACGACCAATCGGCCTGCCCTGACGACGACCGTCGGAGGCTAAGAAAGCACAATGACTGAACGCATCTTGATTGTTGGTGGGGGCGCCGTTGGTGGGGTCCTGTGCGCTTACCTCGGTGCGGCTCACCGCAACGTCACCTTGCTTGCGCGGGGAGACACCGCTCGCTTGATCGCCAAACAGGGCATTCACCTCACGACGCCAGAACAGGAGACGATCGTTACCCGTCCGCCCGTTGTCGTGAGCGCTGCTGAGGCCGGTATTCAAGACATCATCCTATTGGCGACTAAGGCGTTCTCGCTACCAGACGCCATGCGGGCGCTGACTGGGGCAATCGGGATCCACACCCTGGTGGTGCCGGTCGTCAACGGCGTTCCGTGGTGGTTCGGTACACCGGCAGCACCCATCCGTTCGGTTGATCCACAAGGTTCACTCATTGCGGCCGTCCCACCGGAACGACTGGTCGGCGCCACCATCTATTCCCCAGTGAGTCGCTCCCAGTCTGGGGAATGGATTCACGCGGCGCCCGGTCGATTGACGCTGGGACCGACTGTTCCGGGTGAAAGCAGCGCGGCGGCCGAGCGGGTGGTAGCAATCTTTTTGGGCACCGCTTACCGAGCAACCGTCACGCGAGATATCCATCGTGCGGTGTGGTCAAAACTCGTGACCAACGCCTCGTTTAATACGCTTTGCGCGCTGACTGGCACCAACCAGCAAGACGTTGCCCGCGACGATCGCCTCGGCAAGCTGGCGCAAGACATCATGCGTGAAATCGAAATCTTGGCACAGGCGGCGGGAAGCGGGATCGATGGTCCGCCGAGCAAATACTTCGAGCAAGCCTTTTATAAAGGTCTGCACAAGCCCTCGACGCTGCATGATTTCGAATCCGGACGAACCGTGGAATTGGCCGCGATCGTCGATGCGCCGCTCGAACTCGCGGCACGGTATGGCCTGCAATTACCGATGCTTTCGCTGATCGGTGCAGCGGTGCGCCTGAAAGCGGCCGGCGCGGGGTTGCTACCCTCTGGCGCCCGCAGTCGCCACTTGGCGTGACATCATTATGTGAAGGGCAATGACGCTTCGCAGCGAAGTCTCGTTGTTAATCGGAAATCATTTTGATCCGGCGCCTGGCTCGCTCTCGATGGCTCCATCGACCTCTGGCGCTGGCGCTTCACCTTCGGGCACGTCTACCTGCGCTTCTGCTTTGCGTTTCTTCTTTTCTTCTTTTTTCTGCTTTTGGGCGAGGTCTCTCTGACGCTTGGCGAACGCATAGTTCGGTTTGGCCATCTGCGATCCTTTGCAATCGGTTATTGCGTTGGGTGAATGGCCGAGGATAAATCCTTTCAGGCCCTGGCGTCGTAATGCACGCAGCGATCCGCACCGCCCACTGCTGTGGACACTTAGCGGTCGGCGCGTGGACCAAGTGATGAACGCTGGGCGCCTGCCCGTGACGTACTGGAGAACGTCACCCGCAAGCGAAGCGTCGTCGTTGCACGAACGACCAGCGCAGCGTGCACGGTCGCCCGCGAACAGCGACCTGCTATCCAGTCGCTCTAGAGCGGTTTGAGCTGCGAGGCCGATGACCTGCCATCCTTGCCGCGCTCGAGTTCGAAAGAAATTTTCTGGCCTTCAGTGATCGTGCCAAGCCCGGATTTCTCGACAGCTGAAATATGGACGAATACATCTTTAGAACCGTCGTCAGGACCGATGAATCCAAAGCCCTTCGTCACGTTGAAGAACTTGACCGTACCTGTAGCCATTGCATCTTCCTTGAGGGGTCCAGCATTTGCGCGCGCAAGAGTGCACGTGCATCGATGAACCGAGGGGCTTTCTGGCATGCAGGATGCCTACGATTCAATCGAAGTTGGGGATTATGAAGGCAAATGGATGTTTCGCAAGGGTTTGTCGCGAAATATAGGAGTGCCCCCCGCTTCCATCGTAGCGCTGCGGCAAGCCGTCCATTGACATGTGCCGTCAAAGCGTGGACTGAAGGCCCTTGCAGCAGGGATCGTGATCCTCACCACCGCACTCACCCGCATCACACATGCGCTGAGATCGAGGATCGCGCTGATAAGTTGGCATCGCACCGATTGCCATGCGAACGCCTCGCACCCGCTTCGTGACCAAATGATGCAGAGCACATCCGGACCATCATCTGCATGCCGAAATCATGGGACCGAGTCGACACTCTTACTTAGGTCCCTACCAAGAGCGAACCACCCACCGAGGGAACATCCGCCGCCGCGCACGCCCCGGACAGAGTGTTGGCGCTCGAATTTCGCGGTGATGCCCGCGAATACTTTCGCATCTGGGCGGCGAACCTTTGTCTCACGTTGCTCACGTTCGGCATCTTCTCGGCGTGGGCCAAGGTCAGGAAAAAGCGCTACTTCTATTCCAACACAGTGCTCGACGGAACGCCCTTTCAATATCTTGGCCAACCCGCCCCGATCCTCAAAGGCCGCGTCATCGCCGCGGCGCTGTTCCTGGTCTACTACGGCTCCAGCAACATCTTTACATCGCTAATGCCGTACATCCTCGCGGTCGGGCTCATTGTGGCGCCCTGGGTGGTGGCAAGATCGGTCGCCTTCAATGCGCGCAACTCCGCCTATCGGAACATCACGTTCAGCTTTGACGGCAACTATCAGAGTGCGTTGCTGACGATCTATGCGTGGGCCTCATCCCGACGATCGTAATTTGCACGATGTTCGAAGGACGGGGCATGGACTATCTACCGATCCTGGTCTTCGGCCTCTTCGGCCTTGCCTTTCCGTGGTGGCTCCGACACCTCAAGGCCTTCATCATCGGCAATACCCTCTATGGCGGTGAGCGGGGCGAACTATTAGCCAACGGCGGACAGTTCTTTAAGGTGTACTTCACCGCCGGACTCATCATCTCTGCAGCTGGGGCAGTGGGGGGCATCGCGGGGGTCATGATCGTAAAGGGCGGCCTCAGCACCGCTGCAATCGTCATGATCGCCGCGCCTTTCTATGCGGGGTATATCTTTGCTTTTGCCTACATCAAAGCCAACATCACCAATCTCGTTTGGAACAATTGTCCGATTGGTCCGATTCGCTTTCGCTCCACCCTTGAAGCGTTCGGACTTGCCAAGCTTTACATCGCGAACGCTGTGGCCATCATCGCCTCCCTCGGCATGCTGACGCCATGGGCCGTCATTCGAACGTTCAAATACCGCGCCCGACACATCGAGGTCATGGCGATCGGTCCGCTCACAGACTTCCGGGGCAGTGATACGAGCGCGGTCCAAGCAGCGGGCGCCGAAGTGGCCGAATTCTTCGACTTGGATCTCTCGGTATGAGTCAGGCCATCGTGAGCTTGGAAGGCCAGTATTTCGGTGGTCGACAGCCCGTTCCGCTGCCGGCCACCTTGCTGTTCAGCGGGCGCGAGGCTTCCCTGATCAGCACCACCATGGCCAAGAAATTTACGGTCAGTAAATTGCAAGCTTCGCCACGCGTCGGGCGTGCCGACCGTTTCATCGCTCTGCCGTCAGGTGGCCAATTTCAGTGTGCCGACCATCCATTGCTCGATCGATTGCGTCAGGAAGTCCGCTCGGAAGGAGCAGTCAACTGGCTGGAACAACGCGTATCAGTGGCCATTGCTGCGATTGTGATCATGGTTTCCATTCTTGCTGGCGGCTACCTGTACGGATTGCCGGCCGTCGCGGAACATGTGGCCGCCACCATTCCCATCGAGAATGAAGCAGCGCTTGGCAAGCAGGCCTTGATCTGGCTCGACAAACAGTGGTTCGAGCCGACCAAGATCGAGCGCCACGTCGAGAAGGATATCCGCGAACGATTCACCGCACTGCATGCCGGCTTGCCGATGGATGTCCGCTACCAGCTCGAATTCCGCAGTGGCAAGCATATCGGCGTCAACGCCTTCGCGCTCCCCGGCGGAACGATCGTCGTGACCGATGAAATGATCAAGCTCGCCACATCAACGGATGAACTGATGGCCGTCCTCGCCCATGAGATCGGACATGTTGAAATGCCCCATACCTTGCGCCATCTCATCCAGAACTCTGTCATTGCCACCGTCACCGCCGCGATTACCGCCGACGCCGCTTCATTGACGGTTGCCGTCGCCGGCGCACCCACCCTGGTTGCCGGTGCCAAGTACTCCCGCGAGTTTGAAGCGGAATCGGACGAATTCGCCTTCGAGTTGCTCAAGGATCATGGTATTTCGCCGGCCGCCTTTGCAACGATCATGGAGCGGCTCGCCAAGGGCGCCGACGAAGCCGAACAATCCTTCGCGTTTCTTTCCAGCCATCCGATCACCGCCGAGCGCGTCAAGCGGGCGCGCTCCGCCGCGGAGTAGCCGACGCAACCCCGTTTCGCTAGGCCGCCACGCCGATCAGGCGCTCAAGGGTTTCGGCATCGGCGAGCAAGTCCCGGCTCGCGCTGCGATGCACGATCTCGCCATGATCGATCACCACGCATCGATCCGAATTCGCCAGCGCAATCTCATGCTTTTGCTCGACCAGGACCAACGCGAGACTTCCCTCGCTTCGCATTTGGTTGATGACCCGGACCAGCTCCTGCACGATCAATGGAGCGAGCCCTTCCACCGGCTCATCGAGTAACAACAAGGTCGGATTGGTCGCGAGCGAACGCGCGATCGCCAGCATCTGCTGCTCACCGCCCGACAGCTGGCTACCGTAATTGCGCCGCCGCTCGGCCAAGCGTGGGAACAACGCGTAGATTTTCGCCGGCGTCCAGGCGCCTGCTCGACCGACGATGCGGATGTTCTCATCGACCGTCAAGGACTTGAAGACTTCGCGCTCCTGCGGTACCCAACCGACACCAAGGCGGTTGCGCTTATACGCAGGGAGCGCCTCGACGCGAGTACCGTGCACGATGATCTCGCCCGCGTGATGGCTCGTCAGACCGCAGATCGTTTCGACCAGCGTGGTCTTGCCGACACCATTACGGCCAATCACCACCATCGTCTCGCCGCGCTCCACGGTGAGATCAATGCCATGCAGCACGCGCGCCGCGCCGTAACCGGCAGACAGTCCTTTAATCTGCAATGCGCTATGCGCCAAGATAGACCTCCCGCACCCGTGCATCGCCACGCACCTTCTCGGGAATATCCTGCATTACCATGCCGCCCGCGGCAAACACCGACACACGCTCGGCATAACGAAATACGAGGTTCATATCGTGTTCGATGAAAAGGACCGTCGTGCCGGCAGTGAGCGTAGCGAGTTGCGCAAACAGTTCATGGCCCTGATGCGTCGACAGCCCGGCGGCCGGCTCATCCAGCAGCAACACCTGCGGACGCATCGCAAACGCCATGACCACCTCCAGCAAACGCTGCATTCCATAAGCCAGCATATTGGTGGGCGTGAGCAGTTCCCCGGCGAGCCCAAATTTAGCCAACAAAGCTTCAGCTTCATCTAGCAGTGCAGACTCCCGCGCCACCTTTGCGAGCGACGGCTTGGCACGACCTTCGCGTTCCAGCAGGGCAAGCGCTACCGACTCAAGGGGATTCAGCGAGGCAAAGAGCGTATTGATTTGAAAGGTTCTCACCAAGCCCGCCTTCACCCGCTCCTGCGGCGTTTGTCCGTTGACGACCTTGCCGTTGAAGACGATCTCACCCGCAGTCGGTTGCAAGAGCCCAGTCACCAAGCTGACAAATGTGCTCTTGCCCGCGCCATTCGGTCCGATGATGGCATGCCGTTCACCCCGTGCCAGCGTGAAGTTGAGCCGATCAAAGACGACCAGCCCACCGAAGGCCTTGCGTAGATCGCGCGTCTCGAGAACGATATCGCTCATAATGCTGCCCGATTCGGCGTGCGCTCATCGGTGCCGCGTTTTTTTTGCATCCGCGTGAAGAGCACACCCAGCGAAGGGACGATCCCTTTGCGGAAAAACGCCACGACCACCACCAGCAGAAGGCCTATCCAGAAGTACCAGTACACCGGATTCAATTGGGCTAGCCAATCGCGGAGAAAGAGAAAAACAAACGCGCCGACGAAGCCGCCATAGAGACGCGCGGTCCCACCGAGAATCAAAATCACCAGCACATCGGCAGAACGCTGGAACGACAACGCGTCCGGGGAAACCGATTGAATGGTCTGTGTCAACAACGCCCCGGCCACGCCCGCCATGGCCGCCGCGATGGCAAAGGCCGCGGACACGTCTTTGCCGACCGGTGCGCCCAGCATGATCATGCGCGGAATATTCTCGCGCGCCCCCAATAGCGCCAGGCCAAACGACGACTTGACGAGCGCGCGGGCAATCAAGAACATCAGAAACGCCACCGCCAGCGAATAGAGATAGGCAGTCTTGCCATACAGATCGAATTTGAACATGCCCAGCACTTGCCCGATCACCACGCCCTGCAAGCCGTCATCGCCGCCGGTCAGTTCCGTCGAGCGCAGCACAAAGTCGTACAGGATCAGGTTGAGGCCGAGCGTGACCATCAGCAGCGCAATCCCACCTAGGCTTCGCACGAGGCGACCGGCGAGCAATCCGACCGCCGCAGCAATCGCCGCGGCCAGGAACAACGCGCTGATCGGTTCGGTCCAACCGAATTTGCCAAGATAGCCCGCGGTGTACGCGCCGATGCCGAAGAAGGCCGCATGCCCCATCGTCAGGATGCCGCGATAACCCAGCAGCAGATCAAGCGACATCGCGAACAGCCCCCAGATGATGATCTGGGAGAGTAGCGGCAGATTGACGCCAGGCACAAAAAAGAGCCCGACCAGTACCAACCAAAACACGATCTCGAGCGGCTTCCAGCGCGCCAAGCCTTCGAAGTATGCGGTGGGCGTGTTCATGCGCGTCGTCCCAAAAGGCCTAGCGGCCGGCATAACATGACCACGACGGTGACGATATAAATAAAGAATCCGCCGATGCTTGGAAAATAGTATTTCCCCGCGACGTCAGCGATGCCAAGGGCGAGCGCGGCGATCAAGGATCCCCCAATCGTGCCCATCCCGCCGATCGATACGACGATCAGCACATAGACGAGGTAGCGCAACGGAAAATTCGGATCGAGCCCAAGCAGATTTGCCGACATCGCCCCGCCGAGTCCGGCTAACCCGCCGCCCACTGCGAACGTGACGGCGAAGATCAAATCGGTATTGAGTCCGCACGCATTGGCTGCCCGGCGATTGTCGACGCAAGCACGAACCATCGCGCCAAAATTGGTTCGCTCCAGTCCGAACACGAGGAGAAACGCCAACAGCCCGCCCACCACCACCAGGAAAATCCGGTAGCGCTCAAGAATGAATCCACCAAGTTCCTGTTGACCGGTCAGCCACTCCGGCATGTTCACACGCTGATAGGTGCCACCCCAGAAATACGTGACGATGGCAATCGACATGAACACCAGGCCAATCGTCAAGAGCACCTGCGTCAAATCGTCGGTGCCGTAGAAAAATCGAAACAGCAGCCGTTCCAGCACGATCGAGACCACACCAACCAGAATGAACGCGAGCGGCAAGGTCCAGAGAAACGGCACGCCGAACTTCTGCATGGCGACCACCATCACATAGCCGCCCAGCATCGAAAAGCTGACCTGCGCAAGATTGACGAAGTTCATCATGCCCATCGTCACCGACAGACCGACCGACATGATGAACAACAGCACCCCGTATGAGATGCCGTTAAAGAGAATGGAAGCGACTGAGGACATCGATATGCGTCAATACTGCGTGGAAGACAGACTCGCGCAAGCCCGGAGAGCGGTGACACTTCGCAAAATTGGCCCCTCTCCCCAACCCCTCTCCCGCGCCGGGGCGAGGGGTCCCGCTTATTTGAACGGCTGTGCCTTGAACGTTTCGAACTCGACGTTCTGCAATACCCCGTTTATCTTCTCCACGCGCCGGATGTAGACGTTCTGGACGATGTCGCCGTTGCCCTTATCGATGGTCACCGGACCACGCGGACTCTCGAACGAATGACCCTTGACGAACGCCATGAACTTATCCGGGTCAAACTTCCCACCCGCTTGCGCCGCCAGTCCGTCGTAAATAAGGCGCATGGCATCCCAGGTTGAAATCGCCACCCAGCCAATGCGCGGGCTCTTGCCGTTCATGGCCACATACTCGGAGACGAATTCCTTGTTGATTTTCGAATCATGCGTCGTCGAATAGATGCCGGCGGTAATCGCACCGAGGGCCGCATCGCCGATGGCATCGAGATACGTTTCATCGGTGATGTCGCCCGCGCCGGTGAGCTTGATGCCGGCAGCCTTGAGGCCCGACTCATTGAACGCACGCACCACACCGATGCTCATCTCGCCGATCGGCATGAAGAAATACACCGCATCGGGTTTGGCATCGCGAATCCGCTGCATGTACGACGAAAACTCCGGATTCTTTAAGGGGATGCGCACATTGCCCACCAACGTACCGCCCGCTTCCGCCAGGGCCCCCAGGTACTGTTTCTCACAGTCATGGCCTGGCGCAAAGTCTGCCACCACCACGAACACGCGCTTCCAGTTGTTTTTCACCGCATAGGTGGCCAGCGGCCGGCAGAGCTGCGGAATCGCAAAGAATGTTCGGGCGTAGTAGGGCGTGCGCTCACCAATCGTGCCGCTGGTCGCCGCGCCGTTGATGATGGCCGGCACTTTTGCTTCGGTAACGATCGGCGCGGCCGCCAACATGTTCGGCGTGAAATCCGGACCGATCAGGATCTGCGCGCGCTCGCGGGTCACCGCCTCTTGCACCAGGCGCTTGGCCACCTCCGGATTGGGCCCGGTGGTATCGCGAGTGAAATACTCGATCTTCTTGCCGCCCACCGTGTCGCCATACTTTTTCATGAATAACTTGATCGCCGCCTCGGACTGCTGACCGTTCAGGCTGGTCATGCCGGAAAAACTCTGCAAGACCCCGATGCGAATCGTCTCTTGCTGTGCCGATGCGGGAACCGCGGCGACCAACGCGGCAATGGCCAGGGAACGGATGAATCCTCTCATTACTGTCTCCTCAGTGTTATGCACGTTCGAGTGTAGGCATGGAACGTCACGCAGCCCTAATTCTGCCTGGAACGGCGCCGCTCCGGTGAATCGTACCAGTCGCGCTCAAATACGGCGCAACGCGATCGATTGCAGCGAAGAAAACGCTGACAAAGCTATCTCGCGCTAGACTTCGCGCACCGTTCCGTTTCGGAGAAAGGACCATGCAAAGCTTCAAGTGTTCTGCGCAAGACCTCGTCGATTTTCACGGCGGTGAGATCAGCCGCGAATTATTCGTGAATGCCGACATCTATCGCGAAGAACAGGAACGGGTGTTTGCACGTGCTTGGCTCTATGTCGGCCATGCCACGCAGGTGCGCAATCCCGGTGATTTTATCGTCTCAAAAATGGGCGAGGAATCGGTCATCCTCGCGCGCGACCGGGCGGGCGAGATCCACGTGTTTCTCAACACTTGCCGACATCGCGGTATGAAAGTGTGTCGCTATGATGAAGGCAACACCAAAACCTTCATGTGTCCTTACCACGGCTGGAGCTACGGCCTGGATGGCAAGCTGATCGGCGTGCCCGACTATCAGGAAGCCTATAAGCCCGCCTTCGATCGGGAAGAATGGCGCCTCGTCGAAGTCGCACAAATGGCGATCTTTCGCGGCACGATCTGGGCCACATGGGATAAGAGCGCGCCAAGCTTTGAGGAGTACTTGGGCGAGGCGCGCTTCGCCCTTGATCATGCGCTGTGCCCTTGGGACGGCGGCGATGGCGAGACCGAAGTCCTTGGCAGCACGCAACGCTGGATCATTCCGTCCAACTGGAAGATCGTCGCGGAAAATTTCGCCGGCGACGCCTTGCATGTGGTGAGCCATCGCTCGGTCGATCTGGCGGGCATCGGACCTAGTGAAGGCGAAGGCCGGCGCGACGATCCGGGGCGTCTGGTGGTGGCGGCGTACCCGGGCGGACACGGCGTCATGTATGGCGTGCGCGATGCCACCACGGTACCGAACGACTACCGCGGCTCCCGCATCACCGCAGAATACTTCCGCCATTGCTGGAAAAAGCGGCGGGCCCGTCGCGGACCGACCGCAGATATCGTCCCGCTGGTGGGCACCATCTTCCCCAACATGTCGTTTCACGGCCAACAGCCGCGCACGATTCTCGTCGCCCATCCGCTTGGTGTCGATCGTACCGAGATGTGGCGCATCTACTTTACCGATCGGGGTGCGCCGGCCGAAGTCAAAGACTTCCTGCGTCGCTATTACGTTCGCTATGCCGGCCCGGCCGGCATGACCGAACAAGACGATATGGAAAACTGGAACTATGCAACCGCCGCCAGCCGTGGCGTCATTGCCCGTCAGTATCCGTATCACTACAAGGCAGGCCTCGGTGCAGCCAAAACAAGCGACCTGATTCCCGGCATCATCACCGACCATCCGATTACCACCGAGCAGAACCCCCGCGTGTTGTATCAACGCTGGGCCGAGTATATGGACGCCGGCAGTTGGGACCATTTGCTCGGCAAGCAAAGCGTGATTCGCTAGGAAGCTTGTGACATGACCCTGCCCCCTTTATCGCCGGCTCGCCTTGCCTATCTCAATCTGATGCGGGAGATCGAAGACTTCCTGCATTACGAAGCCGAACTCCTCGATGAGCGCCGCTTTGAGGCTTGGCTGGAACTGTTGACCGACGACATTCATTACTGGATGCCGATACGCAAGAATCTCGCCTTCGAAGATCGCGATCACGACATCACCGCCGCGGGCGATGTCGCATGGATCGATGACGACAAAACCACCCTATCCAAACGCGTTCGCCAGATTCTCACCGGCATCCATTGGGCCGAAGAACCGCTTTCCCGCGCCTCGCATCTGGTCACCAACATCAGCCTCTTCAATCAAGCGACTTTCCTCGCCGATCCGGCATCCGCCTATGAGGACGGTGCACTGCTCAACATCAAATGCCGCTTTCTCGTCCACCGCAATCGCCTCGAAACGGAAACTGATTTTCTGGTCGGGCGCCGTGAAGACACGCTACGGCGTGTTGGCGGAGAGCTTCGCATCGCCAAACGCAAGATCATCATCGATCAAAGCGTCTTGCTGGCGAAGAATCTGACCATCTTCATCTAAGGAAACGCCGAATAAGATATCCCGCGTAATCAGCGTGCTCAAATATTCACGGAGTTACGAGGGGGCGAGCCCTCTTGTTCAATGATCATCTAACAGCAGGGAAGTCGTCGCCTATGGATCTCGAATTAAGCGGCAAGCAAGCAGTCGTCACCGGCGGGTCACGCGGCATCGGCTTTGGCATTGCCGAACGCTTGATCAAGGAAGGCTGCTCGGTAACGATCGTCGGGCGCGACCGCGTTGCAGTCGACAAGGCGCTGGCGAGTTTACGGGCCACCGCCAACGGCCGCGTCGCCGTCGTCGGTCATTGCGCGGACTTGGTTGATGTCAAACAGATCGAATCGGTGTTTCCGTTGCTCACCGATGCCGATATCCTCGTCAATTCGGCAGGCGCCGTGCCGCGTGGTTCACTCGCCGACACACCGGCCGCCAAGCTGCGCCCCGCGTTCGACGCGAAAGTGATGGGCACCATCGATCTGTGTCGCGAAGTGATGCGCCATATGACGGCAAGGCGCAGCGGCGTCATCATCAACATCATCGGCGCCTCGGGTGAGCGGCCCAATCCACGCTCAATCGGGACCTCGATTGCCAATGCTGCGCTCATTGCGTTCACGCAAGCAGTGGGAGCGCTCAGCGTCGATGACAACATACGGATGGTGGGTATCAATCCTGGTCTCATCGCCACCGAACGCACGGCATCGGTACGCGATGCATCCAATCCAGTCGACGCTGCTGCCTATCAGCATTTGCGGAAAACGCTACCCTATGGCCGCATGGGAACGATCGAGGAAGTCGCCGACATGGCGCTCTTCTTTGCCTCGCCCCGCGCATCCTATGTGAGCGGCGCAGTGGTCACCATCGATGCTGGCACGCGCTTTCGCGTATAGCGCCTAATGACCAGTGAGAGTGGAGAGATCACGCGCGCACTGGCCGCGTTTGCCGCGGACTTTGGTGGCAAGTCCATGCCTGCAGCGGTGCGCCACGAAGCACGGCGCGCATTGGTCAATGGACTTGGGGCGGCACTTGGCGCCGGGAATCGCCCGGAACTCTCGATTCCGCTAGCGGTGCTCGCCGCGCAGGGCGCCGGTGGCACGTTCAGCGTGATCGGTCGCCGTGAACGGCTTGCTATGTTGGACGCCGCGTTTGTGAATGCCATCGCCATCAATGCCCTCGATTTTGACGATACGCATTTGCCCACCGTCATTCATCCGACCGCGCCGATCGCACCGGGCATCATCGCGCTAGCGGAACGCGGCGGCATCTCCGGACGCGCGTTGATCGACGCCTTGGCGATCGGCATCGAGGTGGCGTGCCGATTAGGCAATGCGGTGCCGGGTCATTACGCACGCGGCTTTCATATCACCGCGACGTGCGGCATCTTCGGTGCAACCGCGGCAGCCGGCCGTCTTCTCGGACTGGACACCGACCGCATGGTGGCTGCGTTTGCAAGCGCAGGAGGCCAGGCCGCGGGGCTCGTCGAGAACCTTCCGACGCTCGCCAAAAGCACCAGCGTCGGCGGTGCCGCGCGCGGCGGACTCCTGGCTGCGCTGCTCGCAGAACAGGGTTGGTCGGGCGGACCGCAAACGATCGAAGGCCGGTTCGGCTTTGCGCGTGTGCTGGCCGATCAATTCAATCCCGATGCCATCACGGTTGGTCTTGGTACGCAATGGGAAGTCCTCAAGAACGATTACAAACCCTACCCATGTGGCGTGGTATTGAACCCCGTGCTGGACGCCTGCCTGGCACTCGTCGAGTCGGGCACGATCGATCCAACACGTATCGCGAGCATCACGGTGTATGGTCATAAGTTGCTGGGCGTGCGCGCCGATCGCGGCGTGGTGACCGATGGCCAGTTGACGCGTCTTAGCATTCATCATTGCGCGGCGATCGCCTTGGTACGCCGGCGCGCGGGCGTCGACGAATTCACCGAGGCCACCGCGCGTGATCCTGCTATTCAGGCACTCGCGCAAAAAGTCCGCTATCAAGAAGACCCGGCATGCGCTGTCGAAGCCGCGCGCGTGGTGGTTCGCCTTGCCGACGGATTAGAGCAGACGCATTCGGTCGCACAGGCCCGCGGCAGCGCGGCCCGCCCGCTGACCGATACAGACCTCGAAGCAAAGGCTCGGCTGTTAGCGGCCCACGGCGCACCCGGTTGCGATATCGATCGTCTCCTCAACACGCTTTGGCATCTGGATGAATTGCCGGACGCGAACGTCATTGCGCAGACCATGCGTCGGCATTGAACGGCAACGACGCGACTGTTGCTCTCGCAGCGCCAATTCCTGCCATGCAAGGTAAAGTCCCGCCATTCCTTCCCCCACCTAGCGACCTCCCATGAAATTCGGCATTTTCGATCACCTTGACGACAGCGGCCTGCCCCTCAACGTTCTCTACGAACAGCGTCTGAAACTCATAGAAGGCTATGAGCGCGCCGGCCTGTACGCCTATCATCTGGCCGAGCATCACGCGACGCCGCTTGGCATGGCGCCCTCGCCCACCGTGTTTCTTGCGGCCGCCGCACAGCGCACCAGCGCCATTCGGTTGGGTGCGCTCGTCTTCACCTTGGCGCTTTATCATCCGCTCAGGCTCGCCGAAGAAATCTGCATGCTCGATCACTTGAGCAACGGGCGACTGGAATGCGGCATCGGCCGTGGCATCAGTCCGATCGAAATCGATATGTACGGCGTGGACAACGCGACCGCACAGGCCCGCTACCTCGAAGCCTCAAAAGTCATTCTGCAGGCCCTGACCTCTCCGATGCTGGACCATGACGGCACCCACTTCAAATTCCGCAAGGTGCCGCTGCCGATGTCGCCATTGCAAAAACCGCATCCGCCGCTTTGGTACGGCGTGCCCAATCCGCAATCGGTGGAATGGCTCGCGCATAACGGCATCAATGCGGTGACGCTCGGTCCGCCCCCAGTCGTTCGTGGCATTACCGATCGGTATCGTGAGATCTGGGCGGCCGACGGTCGCGATCCCAACGCCATTCCCCATATGGGCTTTACCCGCCATGTCGTGGTGGCCGACACCGATGCCAAGGCGCATGACATCGCGGTTCGCGCCTATCAACGCTGGCACCGGAGTTTCTGGTATCTCTGGGTTGACCATAATCATCTGGGCGTGCAGCCGCCCAATGCGGTGTTTCCGGCGGACTTCAATGCCCTTATTGAGCGCGGTACCGCCATCGTCGGGTCGCCTGACACCGTGCGCGCGAAGTTGCAATCGCAAGTAAGCACGAGCGGGGCCAACTATGTGCTGCTCGATGTCTCGTTCGGCGACATGGCGCCCGCTGATTCGGCGCGTACCGTCGATCTCTTCGCGCGACATGTGATGCCGGCGTTTGTCTAGCGGCGCTGGTCGGGGCGTAATGCGGTAGCCTTGCGTGCGCTGCGGACTTGCAGCGCACCAGTCGGTACGCTGGGCTGCCGGTGAGTCTGCCTGAATCGAATGTACCCGGCCAACCAGGGAGAGAGCGTGACCGCTGCACCGTCGTCGGGAAACGCCGCAGCCACCGGCCGCGTTGCCCCGCTATTTGAACTGCGCGGCATCGGCAAACAGTTCCCCGGCGTGAAAGCCCTCGATGACGTGTCATTCGAGATTCAGGCGGGCGAGATCCATATGCTGCTCGGTGAGAATGGCGCCGGCAAATCCTCGCTGATGAAAGTCCTTTGCGGCGCCTACAGCGCCGATCAGGGGGAGTTTTTTCATCATGGCGAAGCGGTGCGAATCAACTCGCTGGCCGCTGCACAAGCACTCGGCGTCGCGGTGATCTTCCAGGAATTTTCGCTGATTCCGTATCTCAACATCGCCCAAAACATTTTCCTTGGCCGCGAACCACGGGAACGCTTCCCCGGCATGGTCGACCGCGACCGGATGCACGCCGAAGCCCGCAAGCTGCTCGACCTGCTGGGCCAGGACCTGGATACCGGCACGCTCGTTCACACCCTGGGTGTCGCACAGCAGCAGATGGTGGAAATCGCCAAGGCGTTATCGCAGAACGCTCGCATCCTGGTACCGGATGAACCGACCTCGGCGCTGTCTGAACGCGAGACGGAGCGGTTGTTCGCGGTGTTGAAGAATTTGAAGCGCCAAGGCGTGGCGATGATCTATATCTCGCATCGTCTGGCCGAGGTATTTCTGCTTGGCGATCGCATTACGGTGTTACGCGATGGCAAGAAGGTGGGCTCGATGCTGCCCACCGAAACGACGCCGGACCAATTGGTGAGCCTGATGATCGGTCGCAAGGTCGATACCAGTTACGCGCGCGGCATGAATGAAGCAAACGGCGTCATGGTGCTTGAGGTGCACGACATGGCGGCCGAGAACGGCGTCGCCGATATCAATATCGAAGTGCGTGTCGGCGAAATCGTCGGACTCGTCGGACTGGTGGGCGCCGGCCGCACCGAAGTGGCGCGCGCAATTTTTGGCGTCGATCGCGTGACCAGAGGCGAAATTCGGATCGGTGGTGCCGCCCGCACCGGAGGACCTGATCAGGCCGCGCTGCTGGGGGCCGCACTGATACCGGAAAATTGGAAGGGCTTGCGCTGATTCGTTCGGTTGGCGATAACCTGCTCTCGGCCAGTTTGCAGCGCGTCTTTCCAGGCGGCTGGTTCTCACCGCAGCGTGCATCCCAAGTAGCGGTCGAACGCATCACCCAACTGCGCATCGTGACACCTGGCCCGCTGCAAATTGCCCAGAAACTGTCGGGCGGCAATCAACAGAAGATCGTGATCGGCAAGTGGCTGAACGCCGATGCCAAGCTCTTCTTGTTCGACGAACCAACCCGCGGCATCGATGTCGGCGCCAAAGCCGAAGTGTTCGCGGTGATCGCCGAACTGGTACGCCGCGGGGCCGCGGTGCTGATGATCACCTCCGAACTGTCGGAGATCACGAACCCCGGTGGCCACCTCAAATTCCTCCACCCGTGGCCGGGTCAAACTCCTCCACCCCTTGCAGCGGGACGGGGGGACTTTATTCGGTCTAATCGCGCTTGGCAATCTGAATTGGTAGCGGTGTAGCAGACGCGACGTAATCGGTGCG
>SHXR01000012.1 GCA_009693235.1 Betaproteobacteria bacterium
AAGAAGTTGGAACAAATGAAGTTATGGAGTTGAACATGGGCACTGACAGGTGGCCAACCAATGAGGGCGCGCGTTAGCGCGACCTTTCAAGCCGCTTTGAGCGGCTCACATTTTGAAAGCCCCCGGCTTTGCCGGGGGATGGTTACTCAAGCCCGTTCCATTCATAGCTCGGGCATCGGTTTGTCAATCCGGTCAATGAATTGGAGTCCAGGCTTCGGATCGCGCGCGTGTCGCGTGGGCTCTGAATTTCGTCTCATTGACCGGGATGGTGGAGAGTGTCGGCTTAAGTAAGGGGCGTTCGGCTCGAACGCCGAGGTCTAACCGAGCATCGTGCGCCGCTCAAGCCTTAATCCAGCCCCTTCGATTTCGCAAACGCGCGCAGCTCGTCGATGTCTTTCTTGTGTTTGGATGCGCTCATTTCCCAGATGCTGTCGGCGAATACGCGCTGCACCTTCGCGGCTTGTTCGGGTCCCATTTGCACGATGGTCATGCCCTTTGCCAAGAGTTCACGCTCTTCATTGGCTATGATGCCTTTCACCGTGTCAAACCAGCGCAGTTCTGCTTTGCGTGCTTCGTCGGTGAGAACTTTCTGATCGGCCGCGCTGAATTTGCTCCAAGTGGCGAGATTGACGAGAATCGGAATCGTGCCGTAGCCAAACGCCGGACGGACGAGATGCTTCGACACCTCGTAATAGCGGTTGTCGAGGACGCCGTAGGTCGGATAAGCGAATCCGTCCACCACACCTTTATCCAGCGCGGTGTAAATCTCACCGACTGGCATCGTCACCACCGAGGCGCCCATCATCCGGATCACGCCCGCATACGCCGGGTTGCCGCGGATCTTGCGTCCTTGCAGATCGCCCGTGGCGGTGAGCGGCTGGCGCACGACGAGTTGATAGCCACCCTCCGGTGAGAACGCCACCGACAGCACCTTCAAACCGATGCGGTTGTACATCTTGTCGACCACATCGAAAATCCCGGAGGAGCGGCGCTGCTCAGGTGTCCCGCCCAGCGCATCGAGCGAACCAAGAATCGATGTGGTGCCGAAGTGATAGACGCCATGCGTGAAAAGGAACTGGAAGGCGCCCGACGCCACCGGCTGCAGTTGTTCAAACGCCGGTACGGTTTCCGGTCCGCTGATGATGAACTTAATGCGTCCACTGGAGGCCGCTTCCACCGCTTTCATGTACGGTTCGGCGTATTGCGGCACCTGCGGGCTGTTGCGGTCCCAGCCGTTCAACCAGCGATAGTCGGCTGCCACGACGTTCTGCGCGGCAATGAGCAGCGCCAGCATCAACACTTTCTTCATGTCTCTCTCCAATGGTTCTATAGCCACTGCCAAGTGCTGGTCATAGTCCTTTTGATTTTGCGAATGCGCGCATCTCTTCGATATCCTTCTTCGATTTTTGCATCGACAGGTCCCAAAGGCCCTCGGCCCATGCGTCCTTCAGCTTGGCCTTTTGCGCGGCGCCCATCTCGACGATCTGCATGCCTTTGGCGACGAGGGCCTTGTCTTCTTCGTCGGCGAGGCGGGCGTATTCCCGATACCAGATCGCCTCGTATTTCTTGCCGATGTCGGTGAGGATTTTTTTCTCAGTCTCGGAGAGCTTGTTCCATGCCTGCAGATTCATGAAAATCGGATTCATGTTGAAACCGAATGATGGTCTCAGCACATATTTTGCAACCTCATACCAGCGATAGTTGAGCGGCCCGATCACGGGCCATGCCGCACCATCGACCACGCCCTTATCGAGCGCTGTGTAGATCTCACCGGGCGGCATCTGCACCGGTGTTGCCCCGAGCATCCGGAAAACGGCCGTATAGCTTGGGGTGCCACGGATCTTGCGGCCCTGTAGATCGCCTGCCGGGCCCGGTGGCTGGCGCAGCAGAATGCCGTATCCGCCATCTGGGGTCATCGGCGAGGCGACCAGTTTGAGGCCAAGCTTCTGATAGTGCCGGTCGATCCACTCCAGAACGCCCGATGCGCGGCGTGCCTTTTCATCCCCGCCGACCCCTTCAAACGCGGTCAGCACCGGCGTGGTACCGAAGTGGTAGGCGCCATGGGTGTAGAGAAAGTGGAACGCGCCGGAGGCCACCGGCTGCAACTGCTCGAATGCCGGTACCGTTTCCGGCCCGCTGTGAATGATCTTGATGCTGCCCTTCGAGGCCGCCTCGACCTCCTTGATGAAGGGTTCGATGATGATCGGCATCGCCGGGTAATTTCTGTCCCAGCCGCTCAGCCAGCGATATTCAGCCGCAACGGCCGCTTGCGCCGCTAGCAGCAACGCCAGCATCAACATTCGCTTCATGCTCATCTCCATGGGGTGCGTTCTTGGTCGCGTTGTCGTTCAGAACCCCGGCACCAGCCGGGATGGGTTGTCTTGCCAAGCGGAGTCTACCTAGTTTGCGGAATTGAGAATACAGCGGCCCGCCTGGTCCATCCCGTGTGCAAACGGCTGCAAGTCGCCGTGGTTGCTTGTCTCATCGCATGGCCCGACAATGCAGGTCTTCTCACCTTTCAAATCGCCCAATGGCACCCTCTCCCTGGCGCATCGGCATCGATACCGGCGGCACGTTCACCGACATCGTCGCCGTGCATGGTGGCACCGGCCGCATGCTCGTCACCAAAGTCGCGAGCACCCCGGCTAATCCCACGCTGGGGCTCGTCAATGGGGTAACAGAGGTGATGCGCATCGCCGACGAGCCGCTGGCAGCGGTGGCCACGCTTTCGCACGGGACGACGGTCGCGACGAACGCATTGTTGCAAGGTGCGATCGACGGACTTGGGCTCATCGTCACCGCAGGTTTTCGACACATCCTGGAGATTGCGCGCCAAGCGGTACCTGATGGTTACGGCAATTCGTACTTCTGGGTCAAGCCCGACCGGCTGGTGCCGCTCGATCTCGTTCACGAAGTGGGTGGCCGTCTCAATTTTCGCGGCGAAGAATTGCGTCCGCTCGATGACAAGAGCGTTGCCGAAGCGGCCCACTTCTTCAAGCGCAAAGGCGTTCGTACCGTCGGCGTCTGCCTGATCCATTCGTACGCGAATCCAGCGCATGAGCGGCGTGTGCGTGACATTCTGCTCGCCGAATATCCAGAGCTGGTGATCTCGTTATCGTGCGAAGTGTTACCCGAATATCGTGAATACGAGCGTGCGGTCACGACCTTGGTCGATGCGTTTGTGAAGCCGCATATGAGTGTTTATCTACGTCGCATCCAAGATGAACTGGGCGCCGAGCTGGCCGGCAAGCCGTTTCTGGTCATGCAGTCATCGGGTGGTGTGATCAGCGCACAACAAGTTGTGCGTAAGCCGATTACCACCGCGCTGTCCGGGCCCGCGGCGGGTGCGCTCGGATGCTCGGTGGTTGCCAAGCTCGCCGGGTTCGATGATGTCGTGACGCTCGATGCAGGCGGCACCTCCACCGATATCTGTCTGATCGAAAAGGGCACTGCGCATCTCACCAATGGCTCGTCGATCGGACCGTTTCCAGTCCGTATCCCAATGATCGATATCGAGACGATCGGTACCGGTGGCGGTTCGATTGCTTGGCTATCGCGCGAGGGGCATCTCAAGGTCGGTCCCAAAAGCGCGGGTGCGGTGCCAGGTCCAATGTGTTATCCGAATGGTGGCGACCAGCCGACTATTACTGACGCGAACCTCGTGCTTGGCCGGATACCGCCGGCGCTGATTGGCGGCGGGATTGCCCTCAATGCTGAACGTTCGCGCGCCGGCATCGCAGCGCTTGGTGAGCGTCTCGGCAAACGGATGTCGATCGAACAACTGGCGGAAGGCATTCTTGAAATCGCCAACTGGAATCAGGCCAATTGCATCCGGCAGATGACCATTCAAAAGGGTATCGACCCACGCCGGTTCGCGCTGCTTTCATTTGGCGGCGCGGGGCCCGCGCAATCACCGGCGGTGATGCGGTTGCTTGGCATGGCGTGCTGCATCGTGCCGTTCAATCCCGGTAACCTTTCCGCGTTCGGATTGCTCGCCGTCGATTGGCGTACCGATCACATCGCGACCCGCGTGACGCATGAAGACGCGATCAACGCGGTGACGGTGAACGAAGTGTTTACCCGGTTGGAACGCGAGGCAACGGCAACCCTGGCGCGCGATGGCATTGATCCGGCGCGCTGCCGCACGGTGCGCGAAGCCGATCTGCGCTATGTCGGCCAATCGATGGAGGTGCGCGTGGCAGCGCCCGCCGGTGAGGTCGATGACCGTTTCATCCCGCGCCTCATCGAAGCCTTTCACGCCGCCCATCGCAAGGCCTTCGGCTATGACTACGCCGGTAAGCAAAAGCTTGAGTTGGTGAATTACTGCGTGTCGGGCTTTGGCATGATCGAGCGGCCCACGCTCCCGCAACTGGCGCCAATGCCGGGCGTGGTGCCGGCGCGCAAAGCGATGCGTAAAGTCTACTTTGAGGGTGCCTGGATAGAGACCCCAATCTATGATCGGGCGGTGTTGCCGGCCGCCCACCGCATCGAAGGCCCCTGTGTCGTCGAAGAATTCGGCTCGACGACGGTGGTGTGGCCCGGCCAATGGTTGGAGGTGGATGGTCACGGCATCATGCTGGTGCGCGAAAAAGTCACGGCGATCAGGCCTTGAAGGAAACACCAATGGACAACGCGTTGAATCCCCATCCCTGGCCCCGCCCGCCGGCGCGAACGCGGCCGATCGAAGTCGATCCGATCGTCCTGCAAATCGTGGAGGGCACGATCAATTCCATCGAGCGCGAGATCGAATACGCCATTGAGCGCACCGCGCGTTCACCGATGATTCGTGAAGCGCACGATTACCGAGTAGGGCTGTTCGATCGCTATTGCCGCAAGCTCACCGGGCGCTCGTATTCGGCGATGCCAAATGCCGTGGTCCGCGATTACCCGCCGGAAACGATGAAACCGGGTGATGTGTTCCTCATGAACGACACGTATCTCACGGAAGGCTCGATCGGGCATTTGCCCGATGTCTGTTCGACCGTGCCGGTATTCAACGATGGTGTGGTCGTCGCGTACATTCAGGCATTCGGCCATCACGACGATATCGGTGGGCGCGTACCTGGGTCGATGCCGGGCACCGCGGTGTCGGTGTTTGAAGAAGGGCTGTCGATTCCGCCGATCAAGATCTATAGCGAAGGCGTGCGTAACGATGAGGCGCTAAAGATCGTGCGCCGTAATACACGCGTGCCGGAAATGCTCGAAGCCGATCTCGATAGCGAGATGCAATCGATCATGATGGGCGCGGCGCGTATGGGCGAATTGTTCACACGCTTTGGAACGGCTGTGGTCGAGGCGTGTTTTCAAGCGATTCTCGACAAATGCGCGAACATCTATCGCGATGAGCTGCTGCCCAAGATCCCCGACGGCGAATTCTCCTGGGAAGACTACGTCGAGCATGATGGCGTGAGCGCCCCGCGCCTGCACAAGCTGGCACTCAAGATGACCAAGCGGGCCGGCAAGATCATCCTCGATTTCAACGGGACCGATCCGCAGTCGCCCGGGCCGATCAACTGGCCGGCCGACTATGCCGATGGCGCTTTTCTTTGTAAGTGGATTGCACCCATCCTGCGTAATCTCGCCGATTCGCCCGAGCGTGCCGCCGAAATCAGCGTAAACGAAGGCGTATGCGATGTGTTCGAAGTGATCTTTCCACCGAAAGGCACGTTGATTACGCCAGTTTGGCCGGCTGCCACCAACGCGCGTTCGTTCGTCTTGCTGCGTTCATTGGGGCTGCTGGCAGGTGCGGTGGCGATCGCCAATGGCGGCAAGATGCCGGCCGATCAGGAGACGATTCGTTATTCGGGTTTCTATGGCAAGGATTTGAACGGCGACCCGTTCCTCTCACGCGAAGTGTTAGGTGGTGGATCCGGTGGGCGCTCGTATGCCGATGGCAATGATGCGATTCATATCGTGCCCGATTCGCGCAATCAGCCCGCCGAGTTCACCGAGAATCGTTTCCCGATTATCGTTGAGAAGCTTGCGCTGCGAACCGATTCCGGCGGCGCGGGCCTGCGCCGCGGTGGTCTTGGCTATGAAAAGCACTACCGGGTGCTGGTGGATTGCCACACCATCGTCACCGCAGATCGTGTGCGCCTCGGTTGTTATGGTGTGAATGGCGGCAAGGCGGGCCAACCGTTTTGTGTCACGGTCGATTTGCATGGCAAGCCAAAGGATCTCGGTGGCTTGGTCGACGGCGAACCGCTGCGGGCAGGTCAAACGATGCGGGTGGTCACGACCGGTGGCGGTGGTTGGGGTGATCCGCTTGAGCGCGAGCCTGAGCTAGTGCACATCGATGTTGAGCAGGGCAAGGTGTCGCGCAAGGCGGCGCGTGACGACTACGGTGTCGTGTTGCGTGCGACGAAAGTGGGCGCAGAGTTGCGTGTCGACGGCAAGGCCACGACAACACAGCGCGCGACGCTGCGCGCCAAACGGACCGGGCCGTTGCCGATGATCGATCGCGGCCCAGGTTATGAAAAGCTTAAAAAAGCGGTCGCTAAATCGTAAGGGAACTACATGATGAAAATACGAATCGGCTGTTCGGCCATCGCGGCAATCATACTCTCGCTTACGACCGCTGCCGCGCTGGCGCAGGCGTTTCCCAACAAACCGGTGCGGATCATCGTGGCCTTCGCGCCGGGCGGTCCAATAGATGTGGTTGCGCGGCTGGTCGCCATCAAAATGCAAGAGTCACTTGGCCAAACGGTGATTGTGGAAAATCGCCCAAGTACCACCGGCAATATCGGTTCGGCCTTTGTTGCGAAGGCGCCCCCCGATGGCTATACGCTGCTCGCCAATTCAAGCGCATTCGCGGTCAACGTAACGCTCACGCCCAACGCCGGCTACGACGCAGAAAAGGAACTCGTTCCGTTGGTGCAGATCGCGACGCAGCCTAACCTAATCGTGGTGCATCCAGGCATCAGCGCCAAGACCGTCGCCGAATTGATTGCGCTGGCAAAGACATCGAAACTTTCGTATGCATCCCCAGGTAATGGAACAACGCCGCATCTCACGGCTGAGAACCTGTTTCGCACCTTGGCGAAGGTCAATGTGACGCATGTGCCCTACAAGGGCGCAGGTCCGGCAGCCGCGGCGGTGGTGGCGGGCGAACCGGAAATCGGCTCACTCGCGGTGACCGCACCGATTCCATTTGTGCGGAGTGGCCGACTGAGGGCGCTGGCGATATCGAGCACCAAGCGTCATCCCGCTTTGCCGGATGTGCCCACGCTGGTCGAATCCGGTTTTCCAACCATCCAGGACTACACCTGGGTGGGCCTCTTCGCGCCGACCGGCACCCCGGCTGATGCGATGCAGAAATTGAATGCCAGCGTCAACCGCGCGCTGCAACAACAAGACGTGCGCGAACGCCTGGAGTCGCTCCTGTTCGAGCCGATCGGCGGGACGTCAGAGCAGTTTGCCGACTATGTGAAGGTTGAAATCG
Source organism: Betaproteobacteria bacterium (assembly GCA_009693235.1). GTDB lineage: Bacteria > Pseudomonadota > Gammaproteobacteria > Burkholderiales > SG8-39 > SHXR01. The sequence goes on from SHXR01000012.1 coordinate 7,442, forward strand.
TGAAGTGGGGCAAGGTGGTGCGGGACACCGGAGCAAAAGTGGATTGAGCTGCGTCGTCGGCAGCATCAACATCGACTTGGTGGCCCGGGTCGATCGATTTCCGCGCGCGGGCGAAACAGTGCTGGGGTGCGACCTGCGCCGGTTTCCTGGTGGTAAGGGCGCCAATCAAGCCGTCGCCGCAGCGCGACTCGGTGCGCCGACCACGATGATCAGTGCGGTCGGGGACGACGCCTTCGGTGCGGAGATGCGGGCCTTTCTTGCAACGATGAATGTGGAACGCGGCGCCGTCGTAACGCGGACTGATACGCCAACCGGCACTGCGCTCATCACCGTTTGCGCCGGGGAGAATTCAATCGTCGTGGTGCCAGGCGCCAACGCGTGCGTAACGCCCGAGTCGGTCACGGCCATCGACCTTCGCGCGGGCGACGTTCTGCTCTGCCAGCTTGAGGTGCCGATTCCAACCGTCAATGCCGCGATCGCTCGTGCGAACGCCCGCGGTGCACGAGCCATTCTGAACGCTGCGCCTGCGCTCACCGCAGCGGATGCCGCTTGCCAAGCCTGTGACATCCTGCTGGTCAATGAGGTGGAACTGGGCGTCTTCGCGGATGCGCTGATCGATGCCGACGCACCGATCCAGGCCATCTTCGCTTTGGCAACACGCTTACTGGTCAAGGACGATCAAGCGATTATCGTTACGCTTGGCCGGCGTGGCGCGGTCGCACTGTCGCGGCACGGGTGGATTCATGAACCCGGGCGAAATGTCGATGTCATCGACACGACCGGTGCGGGCGATTGCTTCTGCGGCGCGTTGGCGGCGTCTCTTGCAAGAGGTGCGGGCATGCAGGCGGCCGTCAAATTTGCCAATGCCGCCGCGTCGATCTGTGCGCAGCGTGCGGGTGCAGGCCCTGCCATGCCGACGTTGTCGGAAGTCGAAGCGTTGCTTTAGGCGTCGTAAGGCTCCTACGGATACGCTAGTAGCGTATCGATAACCAGATCGATCAGCGCCCGCGATTGCGCCGACAGCGCGACTCGCGCGTTCACACGCGTCGCCGCGGTAATTTTCTGCGTCGAACCGGGCCGCACGCCGCGCAGATCGCACACCGTCATGCCCCGGGTATGCGTTCCGGCCAGTTCGACCCGCACCGAGGTATTGATATCGGTGATCAGTTCGGGCACTACATAAGGAATCAAGGCGCAGACATCATGCATCGGTGCAACGGTGAGTCCGTAAATGCGTTCCTGTCGATCAAGATAAAACGCCATGAGATTGGCGATGGTGCCGGCCACCTGTTTGCCGCTTTGCTTTAAGCGTTCGATATCGGCATGTGTGAAGCCGGTTTCGCGCGTCACGTTGTAGCCCATCATGCGGATCGGCGCGCCACACTCGAAGACGATGGCGGCCGCTTCCGGGTCGCAATACACGTTGAACTCCGCGGCGGGCGTAATGTTGCCCGTCGTCGTCGAGCCGCCCATGATGGTAATTTCGCGTAGCCATGAGGCAAGCCGCGGCTCGCGTTTGATAGCGGCGGCGAGGTTGGTCTCTGGTCCAACCAAGGCGATCACCAGCTCCCCGCGGTGTTGGTAGGCCATCTCGATGATGAAATCGACGGCGTGTTGCGCAATGGGTTTGCGCGTCGGGGCCGGCAGCGTCGCGCCATCGAGTCCCGTCTTGCCATGTATCTCGGTGGCTTCATGCGCTTTGGCAACGAGCGGCTCACCACGACCGGCGGCCAGCGGCGCATCGATATTGGCAAGCGCCATGACCGACAATGCATTGCGCGTGGTGTTCTCAAGCGATGCATTACCATGGACCGTCGTGACGCCGATCAGATCGAAGTGATGCGCGGCGAAAAGGAGCGCGACGGCGTCATCATGGCCTGGGTCGCAATCGACCAACATTTTGGTTTTCATGACACCTCGAATCTGCGATAGCCTTGTCGGATCATGCTGTTCATTCTCGCCCTATTATGAATAATTCTCCTGGGCTGCGAATCGGTGAGTTGCAGGGCATCCCGGTCCTCCTCGTCGAGGCGCGGGAAGGTCGGGCCGCGGTCAGTCTGTTCGGCGGTCAAATCCTGTCGTACGCGCCTGCCGGATTCGACGATCTGCTCTGGGTCTCACGGACCACCACACGCCCGCCGAAAGCGATTCGCGGCGGCGTTCCAATCTGCTGGCCATGGTTCGCGAAACAAGGTGTGCCGCCCGAGTCGCAGCAACACGGCATTGCGCGCACCGCGCCATGGACGCTGACGCGGTCTGCGATCGACGTGAACGGCAACGTTGAGATTACGCTCGCGCCAAATGAAGATAGTTTCCCGGCCGCGCGGGTTGAGCAGACGGTTTCGGTCGGTCGTGCATTGCGGCAAGTGCTGACCACCACTGCATTACGCCCCTATTCCCTGACGCAGGCGTTTCACACGTACTTTCGTGTTGGCGATGCGGAACGGATCGGCATTGAAGGACTGGATGGCCTTACCTATCTCGATAAACCATCTGATTTTTCGCGGCGGGTACAGACCGAAATGTTTCGACTGGACGGCGAGTGCGATCGCATCTATCTCGATACGCAAGGCGACTTCGCCATTCACGATCCGGTGTTGTCCCGACGGATTCGCATCCGCGCAAAGGGGAGCCGCTCGTTGGTGGTGTGGAATCCGAACGCGGAAAGAATCAAAACGTTCGCCGACATTCCACCAGATGGTTGGCGTAGCTACCTTTGCCTGGAGGTCGCCAACGCCGGCACGGATACCGTCAATCTTGGGCCTGGCGCTTCACACCGCATCGAGCAGGCGCTGTCGGCTGAATCGATTCGTTAAGCCTTGCCCGATTGCCTTCCTTCGAACAGATCGCGCCCGGCTACCAATGCGCGAATCTTGCCGTCGGCCATATTGCGGCGAAGATTCCAAAATCCGCAGTCCGGATGAATGTAACGCACACGCCCGGCGCCCAGCATCGACTCGGCGCGCTCAATCGAATGGGCGATCTCGTCGGCGGTTTCAATCTCGGTCCGTTTGACATCGACCACGCCAAGACCAAACCCGATCTCTGGCCGTAATTCCTTGAACACGGCGAGTTCCTCCGGTGGCCGATAGGCGCATTCCATGACGATGTGATCACAGTGCAGGCCGTTGAGATAGCGCATCAATTGATTCCAGGCCCCTTTTGCGGGCGCTGACCACCATAGTTGCCGAAACAAAGATGCACGGCCGCTTTGGTTTTGACCGCATCCAACACCTTATTCATTGCCTCCAGCGCCCAGGGCCATTCCTCAGGATGCCCGGGGAGATTGGCTTCATCGACTTGAATAATGTCCGCATCGATATGGCGAACCTGCTCGGCTAAGACATCACCGATCGCGTTGGTGAGTGTCGGCACGTCCTTGTAGTGCTTGTCGTCCAAGGTCTTCGCGAGCATATGCGGCCCGGTGAGCGTGAACTTGAATGCTTTGGCGGCAATCGACCGGGCGCGCCGGCAGGCATCGGGAAGATCGAGTGAACCGCTACTAACCGGTCCTTCGACCACGCCTGCGGGAAGCCGTCGCCATGCCACGTCAGCGCGCTTGCGAAAGCCGATCACCTCGTTGAACCGCAATTGTTTGCGGATGCCACCCATTGGTCGGATGAAGTAATCGATCATCCCATTCGATTCGGGATGATTGATATCGAAGCGGTAAAACTCGCCGTCGCATACCACGTCGATGCCCGTGCGCTCCTGCAAATCGATCACCAGGCGCGTGGCATCACGCAATGCCTGATCGCTTGGCGCACTCACCAACCAATCGGGAATGGGGTAGGAGCCGACGACCGTTGTGAGGATGCGGGGTGCCATAGGAAGACTCCTTTCGATCAGTGATGCCATTCAGGTTGCCGAATGAATGGCACGCCACACCCGCTCGGGCGAGGCGGGCATATCGAGGTGCGTAACACCACGTTCAGCCAGTGCGTTGAGTACGGCGTTGTAGGCAGAAGGCAGCGCACCGGCAACGCCTGATTCCCCGGCACCTTTAACGCCAAGCGGATTGGTCGTGCATACGACGCCGTGATGCCCAACCTTGATGTTGGGCAAATCATCGGCGCGTGGCATCACATAGTCCATGAAGGACGCCGTGAGCAATTGTCCGTTCTCGTCGTACTGGACGTGCTCGCCGATCACCTGCCCAAGGCCTTGCGCGACCCCGCCGTGGATCTGGCCTTCCACAATCGTTTCATGAATGATGTTGCCGACATCATCGACCGCGGCGTAACCGACAATCGCGACCACACCGGTCTCCGGGTCGATCTCAACCTCGGTGACATGACAGCCATTCGGGAAGCTCATTTGCGGCGAGACGAATTTTTCCACCGAATCGAGGCCTTTCGCAAATTCTGCGGGGAGATCAGTGGCCGTCCGTGCACGTCGCGCGACGTCGAGAATGCTCATCGTGCGATCAGTACCGTCTACGCGATAGGTCCCGTTCGCGAATTCGACATCCGCCGACGCCGCTTCAAACAGATGCGCGGCAATCCGCCGGCCCTTTTCGATCGAGGCATCGCAGGCTACGAATGTTGCACCACCGGCCATCATCGTCGAACGGGACGCGACGCTCGGAATGCCGCTTGGCACTTCGTCGCTATCGCCCTCGATCAAGCGGATATCGCTTACCTTGATGCCAAGCTTGGCGGCGACGATCGGCGGAAAGGTGGACAAGTGTCCTTGACCCATTGCCTGGACGCCGGTGCGAAGGGCGACTTTGCCGTCCGCTTCAAAGCGAAGATCAACCGTCTCATCGAGGATGCCGCCTGCTACTTCCAGAAAATTGCACACACCGATGCCACGGAGCTTGCCGCGCTGACGCGATTGATCCCGACGTTTGGCAAAGCCCTGCCAGTCGGCGAGCACCGTGGCCTTAGTGGCGATCGAAGAAAATTCACCGCTATCGTAGATCGGCCCATTCGGTGCTTTGTAGGGCATCGCGGTGGCCGCAATCATGTTGCGCCGGCGCAGATCGAGGGGATCGACAGCCATTTTTTGCGCCGCCAGATCGATCAGGCGTTCGATCACGATGATCGCTTCCGGACGACCAGCGCCACGGTAGGGTCCCAATGGTGCGGTATTGCAAAGCACCATCTTCACGTTCACATGAATCGCCGGAATCGCGTACACCGATGACAGGCAGTTCTTTGTGTTGTTGGTGGCGAAGGTCGCACCGAAAGTTGTGATGTAGGCGCCCATGCCAACCAAGTTGCGCGCGCGCAGCGCGAGGAACTTCCCATCGGCATCGAGCGCAAGCTCGGCTTCCAATACGCCATCGCGCCCGGCGGTATCGGAAAGAAAACTCTCAATGCGCGTGTTGCGCCACTTCACCGGTCGATTGATCGTGCGTGCGGCGATGAGAATCGAGACGTATTCAGGATACGGATGCGTCTTCATACCGAATCCACCACCGACATCATGCGTCAGCACCCGCACGTTCTGTGGCGGGATCTTCAGCACATGGATGGCCAGCATATTGCGCACGATGGCCACGCCTTGGGTGCTGGCGGTGAGCGTGTAGCGCCCGCTGGCGCCGTCCCATTGCGCGAGGCCGCCGCGCGGTTCCATCGTGGCCGGCGCAAGACGCGTGTCTTCCATCTTGAGCTGCACGGTGTGCTTTGCCTTTCCGAACGCGGCATCGACGGCTGCGGCATCGCCGTCGATCCAGTCGAGGGCGATATTGTTCGGCGCGCCCTCCCACAGTTGCGGCGCACCCGGTGCGACGGCCCGTGCTGGATGAACGACGGCAGGCAGCGTGTCGTATTCAATCACTACATGCTCGGCTGCATCGAGGGCTTGGCCTTCGGTCTCGGCCACCACGCAGACAACCGGTTCGCCGACATAGCGAACACGATCGACCGCAAGCGGCGGCATCGCTGCGACGAACATCGGCTTGCCATCGCGACTATTCATCGTGGCCAGCGGTGGAATCGGTTGCACGCCGGCCGCGGCCAATTCCTTGGCGGTCAAGACTGCAAGCACACCGGGCATCGTTCTTGCGGCCGCGGTATCCAGCCACTTGATGCGCGCATGTCCGACGCTGGCCCGAAGGAAGACGGCGTGCGTTTGCCCTGGGAAGTTCACATCGTCTGTGTATCGACCGCGACCGGTAAGGAGCGGCGCATCTTCCGTGCGCAATACGCCGTGGTCGCTGCCGAATCGAAGAGGTTGTGCAGTCATTGTAAAAATCCTGGTATTTAGGTTTCGCGGGTCGCTTCGAGATGCCGCAGTTTCGGCGCGACTTCTTCCATGAACATGCGCAGCGACCGCAAGCGTTTATCCCGCGTCGCCCAGCCCTTGCCGGTGACGAGTAATAGCGTGCCGAAGCCGCCCGATTCCGTATAGATTTTTTCCAGGCGCTTGCCGATCACATCGGGCTCGCCAACGAGATAGAACCCGCATTCGACCAAATCGCCGAACGTCACGGTCTCCCAGTTATAAGGCAGGCCAAATGCGCCCATCAGATATTTCAGGAGCCCGCGCTTGCGTTGAAACTCCATCTCGAACGAGACGGCTTCGCGCAGATCGGCAATCGCTTGTGCACGTGAATCGGCAAGGTAGACGAACCGAGCGTTGGCGATATTTTTCAACGGCTGCCGGTGTCCCGCGGCTTTTGCGTAACGTAGATATTTATCGGTTTTCTTTTTGAGAATCGGCGGCGGTTCATGCGCCGAGATCAGCGTATAGCCGCGTTCGGCGGCAAGCTGAATCATCGACTCGGTTTCGCTGGCGGTGGCCATCGGCATCGGTTTGCTGAGCGGCCGCGGCGTTGCTACGATGCCCTTGCCCTTCCAATGTTTGCCGTTCCAATCGAACGGTTGCTCGGTGTTCCAGCATTTGAGGATGAGATCGAGCGATTCGACCAGGCGCTCATGGCGGTCTTCATAGGTGAGTCCGCGTTCTTCCGAAAACAGGGGGCTGTGAAAGCCTGAGCCGAAGCCGAAGAAAAATCGGTTGTTGCCGATCACATGGTCGGTCGTGGCGGCGCGAATGGCCACATCCACCGGATGCCACAGATGAATCACGGTGACCGCGGCACCCATGCGAATCTGCTTGGTGAGGCCGGCGGCCTTGCACATCAGGAGCTCAGGCACCGGCAGCGTATCGACCTTGTTGATATAGACCGGCTCACCATGGTGTTCGCTGATATAGCAATCCCGCATGCCAAGCTCGTCGGCGAGAATGATCTCTTGCAGGTCTTCATCGAACGTTTCCGCGGGCGTCGTGTGCGGCCGAAAGCCGTTCGACCAAATACCGAATTCCATACTTGCTCCAACGTTGGATTGATGTCGAGCGTGGAGGATACAATGTTCCGACTCGGCAACCATTCGTCAACCATCCGGGAGTGCGGGCATGAGCGCGGCAAGACACATCACCACCATTGCAGACCTTGAGGCGCTCTATGGGGCGCCGATGGGTGCTGCGCTGACCAAAGAAGTCGACTACATCACTGATCAGTATCGGGTGTTTATCGAGAAGGCGCCGTTCGTGGTGGTCGCCACCGTCGGGCCGGAAGGGCTCGATTGTTCTCCACGCGGCGATCCGGTCGGGTTTGTCCGCGTGATTGATCGCAAGCGCATGCTGATTCCGGACCGCCGCGGCAATAACCGCATGGACTCGATGCGCAACATCATTCGCGATCCGCGTATCTCGTTGTTATTCCTGATCCCCGGTGTCAACGAAACACTGAGGATCAATGGCCGCGCCCGGATTATCGTCGACGAAGGGCTGGCAAAAACCTTCGCCGTCAATGAGAAGGTGCCTACTACGCTGCTCGAAGTGACGGCAGAGCGCGTCTACTACCAGTGCCCGAAGGCGCTGATCCGCTCGAAGCTTTGGACGATCGAGGCGCAGGTGCCGCGATCAGCGTTACCCACCGGCGGGCAGATTCTGGCGGAGATCACGAAGAACGCCGTCAATGCTGAGGAGTACGACGCCGCGTATCCGGAGCGGATCAGGCAGACGATTTACTAACACCAGATACTCGCCTTAAATCGGCGTCGCCAGTAGCGTCAGAATCGACCCGGTATCGGCGACCACTACCATCTCGCGAATGCGCGGTGCGTTGTCATTAAACACGACTCGCGCCCGGTACCGACCCACGCTGAACAGACGGCTTTGCCCTTCCAGCGTCGTCTGAAATAGGCTGTAGCTCGCTGCCACACGCCATGATCCATCCGCCTCCGCCGCTATGCGTGGTGGGCTGATCGTATGGCAGTCCCAGTGCAGGTTGTACTCGTTGACATGGCGGTACGAGGTAATGCGATCGGCGAGCATGTTCTTGCCCTTGCACCAGATGAGTACATTGGGCAGGTTCTGTTCGACATTCTCGCGCGTGACGATGCGGTAGTCGCAGTCGGCGGTGAACAGTTCGACCCACGCTTCCAGCTTGTCGTCATCGAGCAGCAACCCGTACTCGATTAGCAGATCGCGAATGGCCTGGCGCTTTGTTTCATCCATGGTGATCGCTTCGCTTCAGCGGACGCCGCCCGTCGCTTCGACATCCATCAGTTCCGCCCAATACGACCAGAAGCCGCGAATCGGGCCCTCGGTGAGTCGATGCACGGTATCGGTGATGGCGCCTCGCCCACCCATCTCGATGACCGTATGATCGTTGAGCGTCGTGGCTGACATGCGGTGGGCGATCTCGATCGCTTCACCATCTTCCATCGATACGTAACCCGCCGGGCCGACGAGATTAGTCTGCAACATGCGGTGCTCAATCATTTCCGGAGTATCGTCGGCATAGGCGAACATCGTCTGAAAGATCTCAAACGCGTCCTTCCCTTTGGGTCGGATCTGCCGCGTTGCGAGCGAATTGCTGATCTGGATGAGTAGGAAGTTAGGGAAGATCGTGGGTGCCGCGAGATTCATGCCGTCGGTGAATTCCGGGACGAACTTGAGAAAGCCGGTGTCGCGCAATTGCAACCGATCGACTTCTACGCCTTTTTGATCGGCGTAGGCGGCGCGCGCTTCGTCCTGTGAATCGGTACCGGCATAGGCATGATTCATATTGTGCCGATGGCGTTCGTCCATCTTCACGCCGCCCTTTTGGGTCGCGCGATCGAGGCCGTAGCGCACGAAGAACTCATGCAACAGGCTCGCGTGATAGGTATCGCGCAGATTCTCGGCGTAGAGCTTCCAGTTGCCGTGCACCAACTGGCGGTGATAGCCCATGATGCAGATTGGTCGCGTGAAAAAGCGCGCGATCATGGTGCGACCGAACTCGCCAAGATAATCGTGCAGCGACTCCAAGCGGGCCGCGCCGCTCGACTCGTCAGTTGCGAAGCTGCCAAACAGCACGCCATGAAAACTTTCCACGCGCAGGCGCCTGAGGCCATGTTGCTTCGGGTCGAAATCGGCCGGCATACCGCCTTGCCCTTTCAGCCCGCGGCGAAACGGCACGCCGATCAGATCGCCTTCGTTCGAGTAGCACCAGCGGTGATAGATGCAAACATGCTCGATGGCATTCCCGTGCGTCTTGCGGACCACCTGCGCGCCGCGATGGGCACAACGATTCACGAAGGCATGGACGATGCCATCTTGCCCGCGCGATACCACGACCGACGTTTCACCGATCCATGTCGTGCGGAAGTCACCCGCATTGGGCAGTTCGGCATCCAAGGCGAGGTAGTTCCATACCGGACCGCGAAAGATGCGCTCCATTTCGAGCGCATAGACGTCATCGTCGTGATAAAGCCAGAACGGCACGCGTGAGTAGTCATCGCGGGGCCAGTTGACATTGAGCGGGGTGGTCATGCCGAATGTCTAGTCAAGCCGAATGCCGGCGTCACGGATCACCGCACCCCACAGGGCGGTTTCACTTTTGATCGCTTCAGCGAATTCGCGTGGCGTGGAGCCCCAGGGATCGACGCCGATGTTGATCAATCGTTGCGATGCAGCGTTGTCCCGCATCATTTTCTGCACTTCCGATGCGATGCGTTCGATGATCTCGCTTGGGGTGCCGGCGGGCGCGACCAGACCGTTCCAGGTAAGCGTTTTGAATCCTGGGTAGCCCGATTCCGCGATGGTCGGCAGATCGGGTCGCTGCGTTCCGCGGATTTCACTCGACACGCCAAGCACCTTGATGCGACCGGATTCGGCATGGCCGACGAACTCCGAGAAATTACCGAAATACATATGGACCTGGCCGCCCAAGAGATCCTTCACCGCCGGTCCGCCGCCTTTGTAGGGAATGTGATTCAGATTGATGCCTGCTCGTGTGGCAAACAGGGCGCCGGATAAATGCCCCATCGATCCGGAACCGCCTGATGCGTAGTTGATTCGTCCAGGCCGTGCTTTTGCATACTCGACAAATTCGCGCACCGTATTGACCGGCACCGAACTATGAATGCCCAGCACGAACGGATTGGAGCCAACGATCGAAATCGGCGCGAAATTCTTTTGCGGATCGTAGGTTCGCTGCGCTTGCATAAGCGGTACCGTCACCGCTTGGGGATGCGCGGCCATGAGGAGCGTATAACCGTCGGCCGGGGACTTGATCAGCGCATCAACCGCAATGGTACCGAACGCACCCGGACGGTTTTCGACCAACACCTGCTGATTGAACGCCCGTCCCAGCCAATCGGCCGCGATGCGCGCAATGCCATCGGTATTGCCACCCGCAGCGAACGGCACAAGGATGCGGACCGGTTTGGTCGGATACGTTTGCGCAAACGCCGCCGACGCGGTGAGCATGCCGGTGAGGAGAGCGATCCGTAACGCGATCATGGTGAAGGTCCTCATTTTGGATGGGCAGCCAGCCATTGCGTATAGTCGTCGAAAGCGCTGTCGAGCGTAAATGCGGGCTTGAATCCAAATTCTTCGCGCAGCCGGCGGCCGGAAAACGGTGTGCGAAACGGTGCGAGGGGCGCGATATTGCATTCCTCGATGCGAGCCGATTCGCGAAACGAGAATGAAGGATAGCGCTTCCTTAGGCGCTCGCACCACGCCGTCATATCGAAGGGCGCCTCGATCGCCAGATGATAAAGACGATGCTTCGTGGTGGTCGCGTCAAGCAAGACGAGGAGCGCGCGCGCAAGATCGGGCGCGTAGATCCAATCGGCCGGCCCGAGTCTTGGAAACACGGCTTCGCGACCCGTCATCGCCAGGCGCGTCGCCTGCAGGATCGTCGTCATGGCGTCGCGCAGACCGGTTTCGTATTCCCACCGGCCGTACACCACGGCGACGCGACCGATGCGAACGTCCATCCCCCACAGCGCACCTAGGCGGAGCACGCCGCGTTCCGCCGCGTACTTCGAAATGCCATACATCGAATTCGGTACCGGATGGTCGGCATCTTCATCGAGATAGTGCCCGACATTGATGCCGGCCTCGCCGAAGTGGCCGCCGGTGCTTGGATAGATAAAGCGCTCGATCTTCGCTTTGCGCGCGGCCTTGAGCGCGTTGATCGTGCCAAGCAAATTGACCTCGACGATGCGGGTCGGATCGGTTTCGTCGCGCGCGGTGCCGGCCGTGATGGCAGCGGCGTGGATCATCCGTTTGCAACCGAAGCGTTCGAGCGCTGCCTCGATCGATCCGGGATCGGTGATGTCGCCTTGAACAATATGGAGCTTGCCGGGCAGTTTCGCAAACTCGCGTGCGGCGGCGCCGGGCAGAGGATTGACTGCCAGACAGACAATCTCGTCACCGCGGGTGAGCAGTTGCTCAAGCACATTCAGACCAACGAATCCGGTGCCGCCGGTGACGAGGGTGGTCATGGTTGCATCGCTACTTCAATCCAAGAATGCCGCCAACTACCGCACGCGGATCGCGATTGGTCCAGCGTCCCATTTCGACCGCGCTCGCGAATTCGAACAACGCGCGATTGAACGCATCGGGCTCTTCAATGTTGATCGTATGACCCGCGCGTGGCAGCACCACTAGCGCAGAGGTCGGGATATTGCGCTTCATGAGGAGCGCTGGTTCAAGACACGGATCGTCTTCGTCGCCGGTGATGATGAGCGCCGGGGCAGTGATTTTCTTCATGCCGTCGACCAATTCCCATAGGGATGGCCGCTTCGCCTGCACGCCGCGCATGGTGTTGACCGATCCCTTGGTGGAATGCTCGGCGAGCTGCGTGGCAAAATCCTGCCAGCCGCGTGGATCTTTGTTTTCGTATTGCACACGGGTCGGACCGCTCGCATATTTCTTGTAGGCGACTGCCATCGTCTCGCGCTCGAACATCGACGCGGCCGCATCGGTCTCCGCTTGGAACTTGGCCTTTTCCTTCGGCTCCGCGCCATATCCGCAGCCGCCAATGAGCAGGGACCGCGCCCGATTCGAGTAGCTGATGCCAAAGTGCAGCGTCGCAAAACCACCCATCGACAGACCAACGACATGGGCTTTGTCGATTTTAAGAAAATCGAGCATATCGCGAATATCGTCCCGCGCGCGCGCCTGCGAGTACATCGCGGGATCTTCCGGCACATCGGAGGGCGTAAAGCCGCGCGCGTCATAGCTGATGCAGCGAAAGTAACGCGAAAAGTAGCGCATCTGCGGTTCCCAGCTACGATGGTCGCCCGCGAATTCGTGGACGAAGATCATCGCATTGCCGGTGCCGGCCTCTTCAAAATAGAGCTTTACACCGTCAGTGGTGGTCGCGTAGGGCATCGAATTTCTCCTCGGTTGATTGGTAGCGCTCAGGGTGTAGGTAGGGGTTTGCCGTTGATCATGATCGATGCCGCCCCACGTCGCAGCGAGCCATCGAGCCAGAACACCGCAACGCCGTGGCGCGTGGCCGCGACTCGCGGGTACGAGACATCCGCGCCGGCCACGATCCGCTCCGGCGCCGACCAGTTCTGCCCGGCATCGGTCGAGCGGGCCCTTTGGATCGCTGATGTTCGCGTGCCGGTTTCGTCCCACACCGCATGGAGCTCGCCCGCCGATGACACCGCCAAATCCGCATTGCGTGCGTCGTCATAACCGAGTTTGCGCGGACGGGACCAGGTGTTGCCCGCGTCCGTCGAACCAATATAGTAGAGGCCAAACATCTCTTCCTTACCATTCCAGGCAAGCGTGTGAATGGCGTTGCCCTGTGTGATCAGCGCACCCCCAACATGCGGGCAGCCGCGGACTTGCCAATTGAATTGTCCGATCGAGCCGTGGTTGCGTCAAGTGTCGCCGGTCCGCGCAGTAATAAGCATCATGTCGCGCGGCTCGTCGCCACGGTAAAGCACCGCGACGCCGCCCTCAGCAAGCGGTGCGAGGCTGTTCCAGCAGCAATCACAGGTGCGTGGGGCGAGCGGGCGATCGGCCGACCATGTTTGGCCACGGTCGATAGAGCGCGCATAGCGCAGCCCTTGACGACCTTCGCGGCTGTCTAACCAAGCCAGGCGGACCGTCTGGCTGTCGGTGGCGAACTCGGCGAAAGTCTGCGAGCCTTCTTTGGGTGGCGTGGGCGTACCGCCCGCTTTCCAGGTGGCGCCACCATCGTCGGAGACCGCGGCGGCGAGCAGGCCGCCGTGATGGGAGCCCGGGCGCTGCTGCGTCCACACCACCATCAATCGATCGCCCATGGCAACGATCTGCGGGTTCTCCCCCGGATGGTGAGCGCTCAGTCGATCGTTGGGTCGATTGACGCGGGAGGGCTTCGACCAGTTCGCGCCGCCGTCTGCCGAGCGCACATGCCATAGTGCGATATCGGCGGCGCCCTTCTGGCCGGTGCCGATCAATACATGCATGACATCGCGGTCGGCGAACACGTCATAGTGGGCAACGGTACGGCCCGTTGGTTGTGCGCCTGCTGCGGCAGCCAGAGCGAGGCAGACCAGCAAGGCGATAATTCGAGCACGCATCAAAGTGTCACCCACGGCTGTGTTGGATTCGTCGATCGATCTCGACTGGATTCTAGCGCGGCCGTTCCGCTTGAAGAGAAATTCGGCACTGAATGCCGGGCCATAGGACAATACGGCTGCCTTTCGGCCACACCCTGTCACGAAGTATGAGTCCTCCTGACCAGACACAATCGTTCGATGCCCTCGTCCAACCCGACCGGGTGCATCGTGATGTCTATCTGAGCGAGTCGATCTTTGCGCAGGAACAGGAGCGCCTGTTCGGCAAAGCTTGGCTCTATGTGGGCCACCTGTCGCAGGTCCCCAGGCCGGGAGACTATATGACCCTCGATCTGGCCGGCCAACCGGTCATCCTGGTGCGGGCCACCGACGAGTCGTTCCGGGTGTTTTTCAATCGATGCGCACACAAGGGCTCGATGATTGTGAGCGAGCGGGCTGGCCATACCGGGCGGGCCTTTCGCTGTCCGTACCACTCCTGGACCTACCGGCTCGACGGCACCTTGCTTGCGGTGCCCGCACAAGGCGGTTATGACGGAACGCAAATGCGTGCCTGCGAGACCGGTCGCGGCCTGACTGAAATCGCCAGCGCGCACTATCGCGGCTTCGTGTTTGCGCGGCTTGCTGCGTCCGGCCCTGCGTTCGATGCGCATTGCGGTGCGATGTTTCATGCGATCGATGCCTTGGTGGATCGATCGCCGTCGGGCGAAGTCGAAGTGGCCGGGTTGCCGCTGCGCAATATCGTTCCTTGCAACTGGAAGGTGTATCTCGAGAACATCAACGATGCGATGCATGCGAATGTGACGCATGAATCCGCGTCGATGGCGGCCGAACGTGTTTGGTCGCAGGCGCCGGCTGGGGTCAAGAAACCCATGGGCATTGAGATTTTGATGCCGTTCGGTTCCGACAATGATTTCCTTGCCAGGATGGGTGGGCAGGTCTATGCCAACGGCCATAGTATCTTCGGTTCGAACATGTCGATCCATAGCTGCTACTCGAGCCTGCCCGACTATGAAACGGCGATGGAGAAGGCGTACGGCGAAGAGCGCACCAAGCACATTTTGTCGTGGGTGCCGCAGAACTCGATCGTGTATCCAAGCGTCGCCTTCAAGAGCGCACCACAGACGATTAGAGTGATCCGCCCGCTCGCGGTAGATCGCACCTTGATCGAGGTCTGGGCATTCCGTCCGAAGAATGCCCCCGATGCATTGCTCGAGCGAACGCTGCTCTATAACCGCATCGTGTTCTCGCCGATGTCGATTGTTGCGCATGACGACATCCATGTGTTCGAGACAATCCAAAAGGGATTGCGTACCTCGGGCAATCCGTGGGTCAGCCTCCATCGTGATTACGTGGCTGGTGAGGGCGATGCGCCCTCCATGACGACCAGCGGCACCAATGAAATTCTGATGCGCAATCAGTTTCGTGCGTGGCGGCAATACATGGCAGCGGAGAATGCTTACGCGGTGCAGGCATGACCACCCGTCCGACCAACGACGCGATCGCGCAATTCATCTACAACGAAGCGGCGCTGGTCGATGCAGGCCGCTACGATGAATGGCTCGATCTCTTTGCCGATGAGGCGATCTATTGGCTGCCGCTGTCAGCCAAACAAAGCGACTATCGTGGCGAACAATCGATCGCCTGCGAAGACAAGATGTTGCTCAATGTGCGGATCAAGCGATTGAAAGGTCCGCGGGCCTATTCCAATCAGCCGCCTGCGCGGTGTCTGCATGTATTGCAGGCGCCTGCCATCGAGGAGGCAGACACCAAGCTGAACCGATTCATCACCCGCGCGCCATTTTTTTACGTCGAGTCGCGTGGGGATGCCCAATTCTTTTTGGCCGGGCGGGTGCTGCATCGTTTGCGAGTCGAGAATGGCGTGCTGCGCATCGTTGAGAAGCGGGTCGATCTCATCAATGCGGATGCGGCGCTGCCGCCCATTTTTCTTTTTCCGTGAGCATGAACACTGTATTCAGTGCATTTTCCGCCACCGTCTCTCAATACGGCGGTAAGCCGTTTCTGCACATTCCCGCCTCCGCGCAAGGCGCGGGTGCGGTGACGCCCTATGAATGCACCTACGCTCAGATGCTCGTTGAAGTCGAACGGCTGGTGGCCATCTATCGCGGGCAGGGCTATGGTGTTGGGCACCGCATTGCGCTGCTGCTTGAAAATCAGCCGGCGTTTCTTGCGCATTGGCTCGCCATCAATGCGGTGGGTGCCGGCATCGTGCCGCTCAATCCCGATTATCAGCGTGCCGAGTTGGAGTATGTGCTGGGGCATAGCGAAGCGAGCGTGGCGGTGGCCTTGCCGCGCCACGAAGCAAAGCTTCGCGATCTTGGGATGGCAACGCTCTCGATCACGACGGCAGGTGATGGCTTCAAACTGCCACGAGCGCCATCGCCCGCATCGGCTACACCGGCCGATGATTCGACCGAATGCGCGCTCCTCTATACATCTGGCACCACCGGCAAACCGAAGGGCTGTCTCATCAGCAACTTTTACTGTCTCAATATGGGCCGCTATTACATCAGCGAAGGCGGCCTTTGCACCGTGCGAGAAGGCGAAGAACGGCTCATCACGCCATTGCCGCTTTTTCATATGAACGCGCTAGCTGCCTCCACGATGGCGATGATTTTGTCGGGCGGGTGCGTGGTGCAACTCGATCGCTTCCATCCAAAGCAATGGTGGCAAGATGTCGCGACCAGTCGCGCGACGATCGTGCATTACCTTGGAGTGATGCCGGCGATGCTGCTTGGGATGCCCGTAACCGAGTACGATCGTGCGCATCAGGTTCGTTTCGGATTTGGCGCGAATGCCAATCCCAAGGATCACCAGGCGTTTGAATCTCGCTTTGGCTTTCCGCTGATCGAGGCGTGGGCGATGACTGAAACTGGTGCGGGGGCCACCTCCACTGCGAGCCGGGAACCACGCCATGTCGGCACGCGCTGCATCGGTCGGCCGCGTCCGAGTGTAGAGATGGGCATCGTCGATGAGGCGCACCGAGATGTACCGGATGGCATGGCGGGCGAACTCCTTGTTCGGCAGGCGGGCCCCGACCCACGCGCGGGATTCTTCTCGGGC
Source organism: Betaproteobacteria bacterium (assembly GCA_009693235.1). Taxonomy (GTDB): domain Bacteria; phylum Pseudomonadota; class Gammaproteobacteria; order Burkholderiales; family SG8-39; genus SHXR01. The sequence continues at coordinate 24,328 of SHXR01000012.1, forward strand.
TATCTTAAAGACGAAGCCGCGACCGCGTATGCCTGGCGTGACGGCTGGTTCCACACCGGCGATGCGGTACGCCGCGGGCCGGATGGCCAGTACCATTTCGTCGACCGGCAACGCAACATCATTCGACGTGCCGGTGAAAACATCGCCGCGCTCGAAGTCGAAGCTTCGCTGCTCGATCATCCGGCGGTGCGCCAGATCGCGGTGATCGCCGCGCCCGATGCCATGCGTGATGAGGAGGTGATGGCTTGCGTCGTGGCGCCACCTGAGGTGCCGCGCACACGCGAGACCGCAATCTCGATTCAGGATTGGTGCCTCTCACGCCTGGCCTACTTTAAGGCGCCTGGCTTTGTGGCCTTTATCGATGCGCTGCCCACCACATCGACCAACAAGGTGCAAAAGATCAAGCTGGCCGATTTTGGCGCCAACCCGATGGAGGTACCCGCATGCTTTGATCTGCGCGATCGCAAGAAGCGGGAGCGCAGCCCTTGAGGCGTGGTTACGATGATGTAGTGATCACCTGTCCGGTGACGGTGCCTTATGTGCGGTACTCGATCCGGGGCGGCCATTGGTTTCTTGCGCGGGCGCTCGCCGAATTGGTGAAAGCCTCCGGCGTTGCGAAGGCATCGATGGATGGCCTGTGCGTATCGAGCTTCACATTGACACCCGATACCGCGATCGGCTTCACGCAGCATGTGGGTGTTTCGCCGCGCTGGCTCGACTACGTGCCGTTAGGTGGCGCAAGCGGTGTGGTGTGTCTCAGACGCGCGTCGCGCGCGGTGCAGGCAGGCGATGCCGATATCGTCGCCTGCATCGCGGGTGATACCAGCCATACCGATTCGTTTCGCCTTACGCTTGCCAACTTCAGTATGTTTGCGCGCGATGCGGTGTATCCGTATGGCGCGGGTGGGCCCAATGCGAGCTTCGCGTTTCTCACCTCGTACTACATGCGCACCTATGGCGCGGAGCGTGCCGACTTCGGTAAGATGTGTGTCGCCCAGCGTGACAATGCGCTCAAGTATTCGGAAGCCTTGTTCAAGAAGCCGTTGACGCTTGCTGAATACCTGGATGCGCGCCCAATCGCTGAACCCCTGCGCTTATTTGATTGCGTGATGCCCTGTGCGGGTGGCGAAGGATTTCTCGTGATGCGCAAAGCGCGCGCGCTGGATCTTGGTCTGCCCTATGTGCATATTCTTGGCACGATCGAGCGGCACAATGGCTTTCCGGCCGATCCGATTCAGATGCGCGGCGGTTGGGCGGTCGATCGCGATGATCTCTACGCGCAAGCCGGCGTCAGTCCAAGCGATATTGATTTCTTCCAGACCTATGACGACTACCCGGTGATCTCGCTCATGCAGATCGAGGACCTCGGGTTCTGTGCGAAAGGGGAAGGCCCCGCGTTCGTGCGCGCCAATACGCTGACGTTCGATGGATCGTTCCCGGTGAATACCTCGGGCGGACAATTGTCGGTGGGGCAGGCCGGTGCGGCAGGCGGTTATCTTGGCATGGTTGAAGCAGTGCGACAACTCACCGGCCAAGCAGAAGCGCGCGCGGTGAAAGACGCCAAGGTAGGTTTGGTGAGTGGCTTTGGCATGATCAACTTCGATCGGGGCCTGGCATCGGGCGCCGCAATCTTGGGGGCCGCATGACGCGCGAGCTCAGCCGCCCCAAACGGAAGAACCCGATCCTGCGCACGCGTCTTGCGACGTTGCCGCCCGGCGCGCGTAGTCGCGTTGCGCTTGGCCTGACTGCCGCCGCTGCACGCGGCGCGTTCGAGCTGCAAGTCTGTCGCGATTGCCAGGCGGTGCAGTATCCGCCGCGTGAAGCGTGTCAGGCATGTCTATCCAGCCGATTGCCATGGCGCGTGCAGGCCGGTGACGGAGAGCTCATTGCCGACACGACCCTTGCGCACAGCAACGATCTCTTTTTTCGCGAGCGCGTGCCCTGGCGGTTGGGCTATGTGCGGCTTGACTGCGGGCCCACCGTGGTCGTGCATATGCATGGCGACGTGCCGCCTGCGCCTGCGCGCGTGAAGGTGGGCGCCCGACTCGATAAATCCGGACAGGCGGTGCTGATCGCCTTTCCGTCACAGGAGGTGCCGAATATGGCCGATGACCGACAATTGCGTGAGTTCACCTGCGATCCGAAATTTCGCAAGGTGCTTGTCACCGATGGTAAGACGGGCATCGGGCAAGCGATCGTGAAGGCGATCATCGCGGCTGGTGCGGATCTCGTTTGGGTGGGTCATGCCGAGCCTTGGAAAAAATTCCCTGGGTTCGATGAATTGAAAGCGATCCCGCAGGTTTCGTTGATGCCACTCGATCTCACCGACTCAAAGTCGGTGCGCGAAATTGCCGCCGAAATCGGCGGGCGTGTGGATGTTCTCATCAACACAGCAGAAGTTCATCGCAACTTCGGCATCGGCAATCGCCGTGGCGTGGAGATCGCGCAAGCCGAGATGGACGTCAATTACTTTGGACTCCTGCGGCTCGCGCAGGAGTTTGGCCCGGCGTTACGTGGGCGTGCGGCGGACGGACAATCGAACGCGGTGGCGTGGGTGAATATTCTGTCGGTCTATGCGCTGGCAAATTTTCCACCGCATGGAACCTTCTCGGCATCCAAGGCGGCCGCGCATTCGCTGGCGCAATGCCTACGGGCCGAAATGCGACCGGCCGGCATTCGCGTCATCAACGTGTTTCCCGGTCCAATCGACCATGAATGGAATCAGCAGATCCCGCCGCCCAAGGTGACGCCGCAAGCGCTTGCCACCGCGATCGTGCGCGCGCTGAAGGACGGCGTGGAAGACGTGTATCCGGGCGATGTCGCGCAGGAATGGCTGGAACGCTGGCGGGACAATCCGAAGGCGCTGGAACGGGAGCTGTCGAATCCATGAGTACGAACATCCTTAGTCAACTCGTCGCGGAACTGTCGAGCGGTCGCATCCGCATCATCGATCTCACGCAGACGCTCTCACCGGAATTTCCGCAGATTTCACTGCCGCCGGAAATGGGCCAATGCCTGCCGTTTCGCATCGAAGAGGTGTCGCGTTATGACGATCGCGGCCCAGGCTGGTACTGGAACAATTTCTCATGCGGCGAACACACCGGCACGCATTTCGATGCGCCGATCCATTGGATCTCAGGCAAGGACCTGCCGAACAACGCTACCGACACGGTGCCGATCACCGATTTCGTGCGACCTGCCTGCGTACTCGATTGCTCGAAGGAAGCGGCGGCTAATCCGGATTTTCTGTTGACGGTTGAATTCGTCAAGCGCTGGGAAGCCAAGCATGGTGTGATCCCGACGCGCTCATGGGTGCTGATGCGCACCGACTGGTCGAAGCGCACCGACCCGGCGGCCTACCAAAACTTCGATGAGACGGGTCAACACACGCCAGGCCCGGATGCCGAGGTCGTGCAATTCCTCGTGCATGAACGCGACGTCATCGGCTTTGGTACCGAAGCGATCGGCACGGACGCCGGCCAAGCGCAGTATCTGCGCCCACCCTACCCCTGCCACTACTTCATGCACGGCGCGGGTCGCTACGGTCTACAGTGCTTGACCAATCTGGATCGCCTGCCGCCGACCGGGAGCGTGATCGTCGCCGCGCCGCTCAAGATTCAGGATGGCAGCGGGAGCCCGCTTAGGGTGATTGCGATGGTGACGAGCTAGAGTATCAATACGACCGTGGCAACCCCAGCACATGTTCAGCCACGTACGAGAGCACTAAGTTGGTCGAGATCGGTGCGATCTGATAGAGCCGGGTTTCTCGGAATTTCCGCTCGATGTCGTATTCCTCGGCGAAGCCGTAGCCGCCGTGCGTTTGCAGGCACATGTCGGCAGCCTGCCAGGACGCTTCCGAGGCGATCTGTTTCGCCATATTCGCTTCCGCGCCACACGGTTCTTTGTTCTCGTACATTTCGGCGGCCTTGTGCACCATCAGTTCGGCGGCGCGCATCGCCATGTAGGCACGAGCGATGGGGAATTGCACGCCTTGGTTTTGACCGATCGGGCGGCCGAACACCTTGCGTTCGTTGGCGTAGGCGCTCGCCTTCTTGATGAACCATTTCGCATCGCCGATGCATTCGGCGGCGATCAGAATGCGTTCGGCATTCATGCCATCCAAAATGTAACGAAAGCCTTTGCCCTCTTCGCCCAAAAGGTTCGCGGCGGGAACTTCCATGTTGTCGAAGAACACTTCAGTGGTGCCGTGATTGATCATGGTGCGAATCGGCCGGATGGTAAGGCCCTTGCCCAAGGCCTTTCTCATATCGACGATGAAGACCGAGATGCCTTCCGTTTTCTTCGCGACCTGATCGCGTGACGTGGTGCGTGCGAGCAGCAGCATGAGATCGGAATGCTCGGCGCGCGAGGTCCAGACTTTTTGCCCGTTGACGATGTACTTGTCACCCTGCTTGACCGCCGCGGTGCGGATCGAGGTCGTGTCGGTGCCTGCGGTGGGTTCGGTCACGCCGAAGGCTTGTAGACGCAATTCTCCCTTGGCGATCGCTGGCAGATACATGGCTTTCTGCGAGGGGTTGCCATGCCGGAGCACCGTGCCCATCGTGTACATCTGTGCATGGCACTGACTGCCATTGGCGCCGCTCGCCTGAATTTCTTCCAGGATCGCGCAGGCGGCCGAAATGCCAAGGCCACTGCCACCGAATTCTTCCGGGATCAGGCAAGAGAGATACCCGGCCTCGGTCAGCGCACGGACGAAATCCGTCGGGTAACGCCGTTCGCGATCGAGCGCACGCCAGTATTCCATTGGGAAGGTGGCGCAAAGCTTGATGACGCCTTCGCGGATATCGTTGAGTTCCTGCTGGCTGACCGACATGAGGATCCTGTTCCAGGGTGCGCGGCGCGAAAGTGACGGAACCGCGAGTCGAACCGCGGGCTGAAAAGGGCCGTATTATATGGTGCAGCCGTACTTCTTCCCGGTCTTCATCGAAGTACGACCTTTCACATTGCCTTGAGATCATGACCCAGCCTGCAAAAGTCGACCCCGAAACCATTCGTTCGCTCGCCGCTGCCCACGGCGTCACCATCGAGCGCTCCGCCGCAGAGCGTATCGCCGATGCATTCGGTGCGAACCTCGCGATCAGTCAAACGGATGCCCATCGGCTGCCGTTCGATCTTGAGCCGTCTGCCTGGGGGCCCATTGCGAAGCGCTGCGGTAGCCGCCCATGAGCGATATCGTCGAATCGTCGCTCACTGAGATCGCCGCCGCCATTCGCGCCAAACGCGTGTCATCGCGCGAAGTGACGGTTGCCTGTCTCGCGCGCATCGAACAATGGCAGCCGAAACTCAATTGCTTTATTTCGCTGGAAGCAGAGGAAGCGCTCGCGGCCGCCGATGCGGCGGATAAGGATCTTGCCAATGGGCGCATTCGTGGTGCGTTGCATGGCGTGCCGCTTGCACACAAAGACATGTACTACCGCGCAGGGAAGGTCTCCACCTGCGGTTCGAAGATTCGGCGCGATTGGCAAGCCGATACGACGTCCACTGCGCTCAAGCGCCTTACCGATCATGGCGCGTTGCAGATTGGCACGCTCAATATGGCCGAGTTCGCTTACGGGCCAACGGGCCACAACGCACATTTCGGTCATTGCCGCAATCCTTGGAATACCACGCACATTACCGGTGGTTCGTCGAGCGGATCGGGTGCTTCCGTGGCGGCACGTCTGGTGTTCGGCGCATTGGGTTCCGACACCGGCGGCTCGATCCGCGGGCCCTCTGGCATGTGCGGTCTGGTGGGGATGAAGCCGACCTGGACGCGCGTCAGCCGCCATGGCGCCTTGCCGCTCTCGTTTTCTCTCGACACGGTGGGTCCGCTGGTCCGTACCGTCGAAGACGCTGCGCTGATGCTGAAGGTGATCGCGGGCGCCGATGTCAATGATCCGGACTGCTCGACCGAACCCGTTCCCGACTACGTCGGTGCGTTGCGCGACCCGGTGAAAGGTTTGCGCGTCGGCATCCCGAAAGGCTGGCTGGATGCCGACATCGATTCGGCCGTGGGGCAGACCCTTCGTGTCGCGGCGAAAGCGATGGCGTCAGCAGGCATCGAAGTTATCGACGTGACGCCCCCCGACCTTGCTACGCTCTCTGCCCATTCGATGATCGTGCTGCAAGCGGAGGCGACCAGCCTGCACGGTTCATGGCTGCGTGAGCGTGCCGAGGACTATCTGCCGCAAACACGGGCTCGTCTGGAATCCGGCTTCTCGGTGCCGGCGGTGGCCTATCTCGATGCGTTGCGCGCACGGGGGCCGGCGCTGGCAAAGTTCGTGGAGACCACGATGGCAGGCGTCGACGCGATCATGATTCCAACTTTGCCGATCACGACGCCGACCATCGAGGCTACCGATGCGGGTGGCGGACCTAACATGGCGCGTATCATCATGGAAATCATGCGCTTCATGCGATGGGTGAACTATCTAGGCGTTCCATCGCTGTCGGTCCCCTGCGGCTTCGATGCCAAGGGACTGCCGATCGGTATGCAACTCCTCGGACGTCCGTGGGCCGAATCGACCTTGTTTCGCATTGGCCACGCCTATCAAAGTGCGACAGCATGGCACCAACGGGTGCCGTCGATCTGAACATTTAGCTTTGTGGACTATCCATGCCCCACATTCCCGCTTCCCCAGCGCTTTCCCGCTTCCTGATCCTCGATCTCACGCGCGTGCGTGCCGGTCCGACTTGCGTGCGCCAGTTCGCCGACTTCGGCGCGAACGTCATCAAGATCGAATCGCCGCCCGGCGTCGATCCTAACGAAGGGATGGGCGGAGATCGCAACGGCCCCGACTTCCAGAATCTGCATCGCAACAAGCGTTCGATGACACTCAATCTGAAGACGTCTGAGGGCCTGGCAATCTTCATGAAGCTGGTGCAACGCGCCGATGTGGTCGTCGAGAATTATCGAGCCGATGTGAAGTTCCGGTTGGGCATCGATTACGAGTCACTGGCGAAAGTGAATCCGCGCATCATCCTTGGCAGCATTTCGGGCTTCGGACAAACCGGGCCCTATGCGGATCGCCCAGGCTTCGATCAGATCGCCCAAGGCATGGGCGGTTTCATGTCGGTCACCGGCTTCCCGGGGCAAGGTCCGGTGCGCGCCGGCACCGCGATCGCCGATTTGAGCGCCGGGCTCTGGTGCGCGCTTGGCATCATGACGGCTCTGCTTGAGCGCGAGGTGTCCGGCAAAGGCCAGTGGGTGCAATCGAATCTGTTGCAATCACAGATCGCGCTAATGGATTTCCAGGCGGCGCGCTATCTGATGACAGGCGAAATTCCGCCGCAAGTCGGCAACGATCATCCAACCAGCATGCCGACCTCGGCCTACAAGACCAAGGATGGCTATCTCAATATCGGCGCGTCCGGTGAAGGGATGTTCAGGCGCCTTGGCGCCGCGTTCAATCGCCCGGACATGTTGGAACGCGCGGAATTCAAGGGCGACAAGAATCGCGCGAAGAACCGCGGTCTCCTGAACGATGAGATCAACAAGGTCACCGCGACGAAGACCACCGCCGAGTGGGTGGAAACCCTGAACAAAGCAGGCGTCCCAAGCGGCCCGATCAACACCATGGATCAAGTGTTCGCCGACCCGCAGGTGCAGCATCTCGAAGCCGCTGCGACCGTCAAGCATCCGAAGCTGGGCAATATTCGCTTGGTTAATCAGGCAGTCAAACTTTCCCGCACTAAATCAAGCATGGCGAGCGCATCACCCGCGCTTGGCGAGCACACCGAAGAGGTGCTCGCCGAATTGGGTTTTGGCGCCACCGATTTCGATCGTTTCCGCAACCAGAAGGTCATTTGATGAACGCACCGGTACAACCAGGCAGGATCCTTTCCAAAAAAGAAAACGGCATCGGCTGGATCATTTTTTCCAACCTTGCAAAACACAATGCCGTCAGCCTCGATATGTGGCAGTCGGTGCCCTCGCTCATGCAGACCTACGAGGCCGATCCCGAAGTCCGTGCGATCGTCATCACCGGCGACGGTGAGAAGGCCTTCATTTCGGGCGCCGATATTTCGCAATTCGACAAGGTGCGCGGCTCTGCCGATGCGCAGGCGGTCTATAACACGGCGGTCGACAAGGGTTACGAATCGCCGGTGTTGTGTGCCAAACCCGTTATCGCGAAGATCCGTGGGTTCTGCATGGGTGGCGGACTAGGGCTTGCAGCGGCCTGTGATGTTCGCCTGTGCGCAGAAGACGCTGTGTTTCGCATGCCGGCCGCGCGGCTTGGGCTGGGCTACAACTACTCGGGCATGAAGCGCTTCGTCGGCATCATCGGCTCGGCCAACACCGCCGACATCTTCTTCACCGCGCGCAAATTCGGTGCCGCCGATGCGCTCTCGATGGGGTTTGCCACGCACGTCTACCCGGTGGCCGATTTTGATGCGCGGGTGAACGAGTATCTGGCGATGGTGTCCGAGAATGCCCCGCTTACGCTTGCTGCCGCCAAATACACGATTCGACAGATCGCCACCGACGCAGCCGAGCGCGACATGGCCGGTCTCAAGGCGCGCATCGCAAAATGCTTCGATAGCGATGATTACAAAGAAGGTCGCAAGGCCTTCATGGAAAAGCGCTCGCCCCAATTCAAAGGAAGCTAGCCGAGCGCCGCGTGTCCGAGAAATCTTTGCGAGGAAGAGCCATGCACGTCAATCGAATGTCGCCTTGGTTGAAGACATTGCACTCTGCAAGCCTTGCGTTGGTGCTTGTCGTGCCTGCTGGAATCGTGCATGCGCAAGTGTGGCCGGTGAAGCCGATCCGGCTGGTCATCGGCTACACGCCCGGTGGCGCGGCCGAGGGCACGCTGCGCACCTTCTCGCAGAAGCTCGAGGCGATTCTCGGCCAGCAGCTCGTGGTCGAGTACAAGCCGGGCGCCGGAGCGACGATCGGCGCAGACTTTGCGTCGAAGTCCGCGCCCGACGGATATACGCTGCATCTCATCGACAATGGTCCGCTCACGATCGTGCCGGCCGGCAAGAAGCTGGGCTACGACCCGCTCAAAAGCTTCACGTTTATCGGGTTGGTCAATGTCGGCGGTACCGTGCTGATGGGGCATCCGTCGGTGCAGGCCAACACGCTCGATGAGTTGTTGAAGATCGCGCGTGCCAAGCCCGGCTCGCTTTCCTACGGCACATCAGGCATCGGCGGCACGGGACATATGTCGGGCGAGTTGTTCAAGAGCGTGGCCAAGCTCGACGTCGTGCACATTCCCTACAAAGGTGGCGGTCCGGCCATGGCGGAATTATTGGGCGGGCAGATTCCGCTCTTGTTCTCATCATTGACGCCTGCGGTGCCCCACATCAAAGCGGGAAAGTTGCGGGCCTATGCGGTGACTTCGTTGGTGCGGTCCTCGGCTATTCCGGATGTGCCAACCATTGCGGAGCTGGGCTATCCGGGGTTCGAGGCGGTTACTTACTTTGGTCTAGTCGGCCCCGCCGGCTTGCCGAAGGACATCGTCACCAAGACGAGCGATGCATTGCTCTTGGTGCTCAAGGATAAAGAGGTCCAGGAAGCGATCAAGAAACAAGGCTATGAACCCATGCCGACCACGGGTGAGGTCATGGCGGAGCGGGTCCGCACCGATCTGGCGAAATGGACCAAGGTGATCAAGGATGTTGGGATCACGCTCGAATGACGCTGAATCGCCAAGTCTACGAGAAGCTGCAGACGGTCAGCACCGCAACGCTGACCACCCAGCTATTCAAGCGTGGCCTTCGCAACGTGTATCTGCAAGGGGTCCGGCGGATGTCGAAGCCCGGGCCGAATCTGGTTGGGCCCGCTTTCACGTTACGCAATATTCCGGCCCGCGAAGATCTTGATGTCATGTCGGTGTTCGAGAATCCGGAGCATCCGCAACGAAAAGCCATCGAGGTCACGCCGGCTGGTGCGGTGCTCGTGATCGATTGTCGTCGTGATACACGGGCGGCTTCGGCTGGCGACATCCTCATCAAACGGCTTGCGGTGCGCGGCGTTGCAGGCTTCGTTTCTGATGGCTGTGTGCGCGACAGCGAAGGCGTTGCAGCGCAGGCATTCCCCGTCTACTGCGCGGGTGGGTCGGCTCCGCTCAATTTGGCGATTCATCATGCCGTCGATATGAATGTGCCGATTGCATGCGGTGGTGTGCCGGTCTATCCGGGTGACATCGTTGTGGGGGATGCGGAAGGGATCGTGATCGTGCCGTTCCACTTGGCCGAAGAGGTCGCCAATGATGCGGGCGAACAAGAAGTGTTGGAACAGTTCATCATTGGCGAGATTTCGAGTGGACGCGCCTTGCCGGGGACCTATCCCGCAAATGCTGAAACCCGAGCGCGTTTTGCGGCGTGGCGTGCTCTGCGTGCCAAAGCGCCTTGACCGATTCACCGCAACGTTCAACACTCGTCCCCACTTTTTCCTAATACGGCGCCCAACACAGCGCGATTGATCGGTTATCTCTGGGCCTCACCCAACACCCTGGTTGGCTTGCTCGGCGCGCTGGCGGCCTATGCCACCGGCGGGCGTGTGCGAGTTGTTGCCGGTGTGCTGGAGGTTGAAGGCGGCATTACCGCGCGCATGCTGGCGGCGATCCCGTTTCTCCCTTTGGGCGCGGCGGCCATCACGCTTGGCCATGTCGTGCTGGCGCAAAGCAAGATGTTTTCGGCGATGTTGCGTGTGCATGAGCGTGTCCACGTCTCGCAGTACGAAATTTTGGGACCGTTCTTCCTGCCCGCCTACTGCGCAAGCTCGCTGTGGGCATACACCACCGGGCGCGATCCGTATCGCGACAATGTGTTCGAGCGCGAAGCCTTCAACGAATCCGATGTGTTGATGTTCGCGGATACCATCGCCGAGCGGTGGTAGGCGTCGGCGGCTTTCTTTACGCCGACGCTCCCTTCAGCGATCCCTTACGTGGCTGCCAAATTGAGCATGACGCCGGAAAGATGCGAAGCCCGGTCTGAACAGAGAAACGCTACCTGGTCGCCGACCTGAGCCGGATCCTGGACCCGTGAGCTCTTCAATAGCTCTTCCCAGCGTGATTCGTCGCCGAACTTCTCTTTGGCGATCGTCTTGTTGAGCTGGATGATCCGGTCAGTCATCGTGGCGCCGGGATGCAAGCCCAGCACTCGTACGCCATGTGCGATCGAGCCTTTGCCCACTGCTTTGGTGAAGGCATCAAGCGCTGCATTGCCGGCGGCACCGCAAACGTACTCGGCGGGAAACGTGACGCCAGCCATGCCGATGACATTGAAGATCACGCCTTTGCCGCGCGCCTGCATGCGGGCGAGGATTTCGCGCGTCATGTTCACATAGCCAAACACCTTGAGTTCCCAGGCGTGGCGCCATTTTTCTTCGTCGATCTTCTCGAGGGAGCCACCCGGGATGTCGCCTGCATTGTTCACCAGGATGTCGACATTCGCGCAGGCCGCCGCAAGTTTCTTGACCGTGCCCGGCACGCGCAGATCGGCAATATGGGTGTGAACGGTCACGCCATATTTCTTGGCGATGTCAGCCTTGTTCTTCTCCAGCAGATCCGCTGAGCGCGCAGCAATGTTGATCGTGCAGCCTTCGGCGGCAAACGAATTGGCGCAGGCAAGGCCTATGCCTTTGGAGGCGCCGGTAATGAGAACACTCTTGCCTTTGAGTCCTAAATCCATGACAAAACTCCTTGTGGGGTACGACGGGCAAAACACGGGTCGGATTGTAGCCCGCGCGCTTTTACCCGGTACTCGTCTCCAAATGTAACGGCGAGCTCGGGCGCAATGATTCGATACGGGTCGGCGTCAACAGGGATGACCGCGCGATCGGTTTTGGCAGTGTACGGCGGCCCGACAGCGAGGATCCTTCGATTCTCCCGGACCGCGCGATGGAGAAGAATCATGAACAAATTACTCGCGATTGTGTTGACCGCATCGGCGCTTTTGATACCCCTTGCGTCCGAAGCTCGTACTCCGGAAGTTCGCATTGATTTTCCCTTGCCACCATTGTTGATCCCAACCCCGATTGGCTTTGTCCATGCGCAACCTTTCCATGGGGCCGGCTACCACAATGGGTACTACGCACCGCGTGTGCATGGCGGCCACTTCTACCGGCACCATGGGTACCATCGGGATCACGATTTTCACCATGGCGGCGATCGCGGCCGCGATAGGGGTGGTGACCAGCGCAGCCATCGTCGCTAAACGTCATCGCATACTGCTCCGCATCGCCGGCAGGCCACCGCTTGCCGGCGATCCGTTCTCTCACATGAATCCCCTTGATCCCCGCCTGCTCCACGGATATGACAAGCCTTGTCGGCGGCAGGTGTTGGTCCCTACGCAGCCTTTTTCGTCGCCGTCGATGCCTTGTGCGCTTCGGTCAAGTACTGCATGGCAGCTTGCGCGCCGCCAGCGCGATGCGGAACGCCGGCGAGTTCCAGACCCATCTCCACGCCCGCCAGCGTACCCATCAGGGTGAGATCGTTGAAATCACCCAAATGCCCGATGCGAAACACTTTGCCTGCGATCTTGCCAAGGCCGGTACCGAGCGACATATCGAATGCGTCGAGAATGATTTTGCGCAGTCGGTCGGCGTCGTGGCCCGCCGGCATCATCACTGCAGTCAGTGCGTTGGAATATTCATCCGGGTTGGCGCAAAGAATCTCCAGGCCCCAGGCGCGGACCGCGCGTCGGGTCGCCTCGCCATGACGAGCATGGCGCGCAAACACATTGTTCATGCCTTCCTCGGCCAGCATTTTCAATGCTTCCGCCAGCCCGTAGAGAAGATTCGTCGCCGGCGTATACGGGAAGTACCCCGTCTTGTTCGAGGCCAGCATTTCTTCCCAGCCCCAATACGATTTGGGGAGTTTCGAGGTCTTGGCGGCGGCGATGGCCTTGTCGCTCACGCAGTTGAATGAAAGGCCAGGAGGCAACATCAAACCCTTCTGTGAGCCGGCGACCGTGACGTCCACGCCCCATTCGTCATGACGATAGTCAAGTGAGCCAAGCGACGAGATGGTATCCACCATGAAGAGTGCCGGATGCCGCGCGGCGTCGATGGCTTTGCGGATCGCACCGATGCGGCTCGCGACGCCGGTGGACGTTTCATTGTGCACGACACACACTGCTTTGATCGTATGAGCGGCGTCCTCCCGTAGCTTTGCTTCGATGGCTGCCGGGTCCGTGCCGCATCGCCAGTCAGTGCTGATGAGTTCGGTCACCAAGCCAAGCTTGGTTGCCATGCGTTGCCAAAGGGTCGCGAACTGACCGGTCTCGACCATCAGCACCCGATCGCCCGCGGATAGCGTATTGACGAGGGCTGCTTCCCAGGCGCCCGTCCCGGAAGCTGGATAGATGATGACCGGCTGCTTGGTCTGAAACACGGATTTCAGGCCGCTCAGTATTTCAAGCCCCATCACGCCAAATTCAGGCCCCCGATGGTCCATGGTCGGACGATCAATAGCGCGCAATACACGGTCGGGCACGTTCGTTGGACCCGGGATTTGCAGAAAGTGTCGGCCGCTGTGATAGCTCATTGAACATCCTTTCGATGGCGGTCGCGCAGTGCAGCGCACGGAAGAGACGCGGCCGACGGGTATCATAGCGGACTGCCCCGAAGCTACCATCGCAATGAAGATCGAAGGCTCGCAAGCAATCGAACCGCCGCCGCAACGACAATTCACGGTGTCATTTCATCCGCGCGTCGGTGATTCCGCGCTGGCCGCCCGCCTGCGTCGCGAAGTGGATGGCGAGATCCTGTTCGATGCGCCGTCGCGCGGCCGCTACTCGACCGACGCGTCGATCTATCAGATCGACCCCGTCGGCGTGGTGATACCGCGATCTGAGGAAGCAGCGCGCATCGCGATGCAGATCGGTATCGAAGAAGGTGTGCCCGTCCTGCCGCGTGGCGCGGGTACCTCGCAGTGTGGCCAGACGGTCGGTGCGGCGCTGGTCATCGATAACTCGAAGTACCTCAATGCGGTGGTTGAACTGAACGTCGCAGAGCGCCGCTGCGTGGTGCAACCCGGCGTGGTGCTGGACACCTTGAACGCACAATTGCGCCCGCATGGACTGTGGTTTCCGGTCGACGTCTCGACGAGTGCGCAAGCGACGATTGGCGGCATGGCGGGCAACAATTCGTGCGGCTCGCGCTCGATTCGTTACGGCAACATGGTGCATAACGTCCACGCGATCGATGCCTGGCTCGCCGATGGCAGCGCGATGCGTTTTGGCCCGCACACGGAACTTTCCGCCGGGCCGGCCGCGTATCGTTCGATCATCGATAAGGTACATGCGATCGTCAGGCGCGAAGCTGACGAGATCGCGCTTCGCTGGCCGAAAGTTTTGCGCCGTGTCCAGGGCTACAACATCGACATGGTGCAGCCGGATGGGCCGGCACATAATCTTGCGCATCTGTTGGTCGGTTCGGAAGGCACGCTCGCCTATTCGCGGCAAGTCCATCTGAATCTCTCGCCGTTACCGAAGGTGAAAACGCTTGGTGTGTGTCACTTCGCCTCGTTCTATCGCGCGATGCAAGCGCCTGAGCACATCGTGCAGCTCGATCCGGATGCAGTCGAGTTGGTCGATCGCACCATGTTGGAACTTGCGCGAGCCAATCCGGCGTTTCGCGCCATCGTTGATCGCTGTGTGAAGGGTGAACCGGAAGCGATCCTTCTCGTGGAATTCGCAGGCGACGATAGGGCGGCGCAGATCGCCAAACTGAAGCGACTGGTCGAGCTGATGGGGGACCTGGGCCTGCCGGGCAGCGTGGTGGAAGTGACGGATGAAGGCGTGCAAAAGGCCCTCTGGGAAGTGCGTAAAGCCGGCTTGAACATCATGATGTCGATGAAAGGCGAGGGGAAACCCGTCTCGTTCATTGAAGACTGCGCCGTTCCGCTCGACCATCTCGCCGAGTACACGCGCCGTCTCACCGAGGTGTTCACCAAACACGGCACGCGCGGCACATGGTATGCGCATGCGTCGGTCGGCACCTTGCATGTGCGTCCGATTCTCAATATGAAAGAGGGTGGCGCGGGCCAATTGCGTGCCATTGCCGAAGAAGCGTGCGAACTCGTCCGTGAATACAAAGGCGCCTATTCCGGTGAACATGGTGATGGACTGGTGCGCTCGCAATGGATCGAACCCATCATCGGTGCGCGTCTGATGCGTGCGTTGGAAGAAATCAAAGACCTCTTCGATCCACGCGGACTGATGAATCCGGGCAAGATCGTGCGGGCCCCACGTCAAGACGATCGCACCTTGTATCGCTTCAAGCCGGGCTATCGTGCGCAGCCGATCACCACCGGGCTCGACTGGTCGGAATGGGATCAGGGCGATCGTACCGACGGCGCGGGTGGATTGGCCGCCGCCATCGAGATGTGCAACAACAATGGCCATTGCCGCAAGTTCGATGCGGGCACCATGTGCCCGTCTTTTCGCGCCACGCAAGATGAGCAGCATCTCACACGCGGGCGGGCCAATACGCTGCGCTTGGCGGTATCGGGACAGCTTGGGCCGGGTGGCTTTACGAGCGATGCGGTGCGCGAGGCCATGGACCTTTGCGTGAGCTGTAAAGGCTGCAAGCGCGAATGCCCGACCGGCGTCGACATGGCGCGGATGAAAATAGAATTTCTGCATCAGGTTCATAAAGAGCAAAGCTATTCGCTCAAGGACACGTTGATCGCGTATCTGCCGCGCTATGCCCCGTGGGCGGCGAAGCTGTCATGGCTCCTCAATGCCACCGAGAATGTTCCGCTATTGGGGGGGCTATTCAAGCAAGCGCTGGGATTGGCGGCACAACGATCGTTGCCGCGCTGGCAGAGCGACACCTATCTTCAAACGCCGGCCCCCAGGGCAACCGGCAACTTAACCGGAGCAGAAGTAGTGTTGTTGGTCGACACTTTCACCAACTACTTTGAACCGGAGAACGCCCGGGCCGCCGAACGTGTATTGCATGCGGCAGGCTATGTCGTCAAAGTCGTGCGCGCGGCAGCTGGCGATCGCCCGCTGTGTTGCGGGAGAACATTTCTGGCGACCGGAATGATTGATCAGGCACGCGCTGAGGCCAGCCGCATGGTCGCCGCGTTGGCGCCGTACGCAGAGCGCGGCGTTCCGATCATTGGGCTAGAACCATCGTGTCTGTTCACGTTGCGGGATGAGCTGCACGCCATGAAGTTAGGCGACAGGGTTGCGGCAATCGGCCGGTGCGCGGTGTTGTTCGAAGAGTTTCTCGCGCGCGAACAGAGCGCAGGCAAGCTCAAGCTCGTCTTGCAGCCGATTCGCGCCAAGCAGGCCTTGCTCCATGGGCATTGCCACCAGAAGGCGTTCGGAGTGATGTCGGCGGTCAAGCAGACCCTCGGTCTGGTTCCCGATTTGAAGGTGGAGACGATCCAGTCGAGCTGTTGCGGCATGGCGGGTGCCTTCGGCTATGAAGCCGCCCATTTCGAGGTGTCGATGAAGATGGCGGAAGCGTCGCTCCTGCCCGCGGTGCGCAAGGCCTCCTCTGACACATTGATCGTGGCCGACGGCACCAGCTGTCGGCATCAGATCAAGGACGGTGCCCAGCGCGATGCGGTGCATGTTGCGCGAGTCTTGGCTGAGGCGCTCGGCCCACAGTGATTCGCAATCGTTGCCGCTGACATGGAGCCCGCCTGGTTCGAGCTGGCTGCACTGATTCCGATCGCGTTTCTGGGTGCATTGATGTATGGCATCACCGGGTTCGGCTCCGCCCTCGTGACCATTCCGCTTGCCACGCACCTCGTGCCCTTGCCTGTTGCGCCGGCGATCTTCGCGGTGGTCGATTGGGTCACCTCGGTACGGGTTGGCGTCGAGAACCTGCGACGGATCGTGAAAAGCGAGTGGCTGCGGATATCGTCGACGATCATCATTGGCAGCACGCTTGGCGTGACGGCGCTCCATCATTTACCGCGTCACGGCGCGATGATGGCGCTCGGTGTTTTCATCGCCGTCTATTCACTCTACGCGTTGAAGGTGCGCGGCGAAGGTCCAGAAGTGCATCGCCGGTGGTCGTACCTTGCGGGTGTTGGCGGCGGTTTGTCGGGGACCTTGTTCGGTGCCGGCGGACCGCCCTACGCAATTTATCTTAGCGATCGGCCGCTGACGAAAGACGAGTATCGCGCGACGATGTCGGCTACCTCGGTGGTGAACATCACCCTTCGCATCATCGCTTACACGGTGACTGGGCCCCTCATCGATCAGACGGTGTGGCTGATGGCGCTGCTATCGTTGCCGGCCGCAATGGCGGGCCTTTACTTTGGGACCAAGGTTTTTCATCGGGTCAATCGTGCCACGCTGGCGCGGGCCATCGCGGTCGTATTGCTGGTGGCCGGCGGCTCGTTGATCTGGCGCGCGCTTTAGCTCAGGCCAGCGGGTCTTTGCCCAGCTGCCGCTCCAACAACGAGATTTGATCTTTCAGCACAAGTTTGCGCTTCTTAATGCGGCGGATCTGCAGCTCATCGCGCACCGGCTCGCCCTCCAGACGCGTGATGACATCATCGAGATCCCGATGCTCGAGACGAAGGTCCGCGAGCTTGCCTTCCGGCACCCGGCGTTCTTCGACGGTGAGATCGGGGCCGCGGTTCATGTGGGCTGCCGGCGGTACGACCACACCATCATCCAGATCCCGGCAATCAACATTGGCAGTGATAGCCATTGACCCATCGTGAATCCGAGCGACAGCAGCCCCAAGTAGTCATCGGGTTCGCGATAAAACTCCACCACAAAGCGGCAGACGCCATAGCTGATGAGGAACAGCCCGGAGACGGCGCCCGTCGGCCGCTGCTTCATCGAGAACATCCACAGCACGATGAAGAGCGTTACCCCTTCCAAGGCGAATTGATACAACTGCGACGGGTGCCGCGGCAGATTGCCCGCGCCCGCCACACGGAACACCATGCCCCATGCGACATCGGTGACGCGGCCGTAGAGTTCGGCATTGATGAAATTGCCGATCCGCCCGGTCGCCAGCCCGATCGGGACCATCGGGACAATGAAGTCGGTGAGCGCAAGCCAATGGATTTTGTGATTGCGGGCGACCAGGAGGGCCGCGACCAGCACGCCAAGAAATCCGCCATGAAACGACATGCCGCCTTCCCAGACCTTGATGATGTCGAGCGGATTACCAAGAAAATGCAACGGCTTGTAGAACAGCACATAGCCCAGGCGTCCACCCAGGATGACGCCCAGCACCCCGTAGAACAACATATCGTCTACCAGTTGATAGGTCGCGCCCGACCATGGTTGGGTACGACTGCGGCGCCTGGCAAGAAAAAAGAATGCGGCAAAGCCGATGAGATACATGAGCCCATACCAGCGTATGGCGATGGGCCCGATCTGGAGCGCGATGGGGTCGAAATTTGGGTGAACAAGCACTGGGAGCGGCAGATTTTGTGAGGCGAACCGGAATTATAGGTCGCAAGTGGATGACTCAACCGAGAGATTCCGCGCAACCGTTCTCGAATGGCGATCGGCGGTTGACCCGACGTGCGCGGGCAGTGTCCATCAGCCCGGGATAAAATCAGCCGATCTGTTCTTCATCGATCCAATCAAAGGAGTTTTCATGGCCGACAACTGGCGCAGCCGCACCATCACGGGCGGTGTGGCCCGCTCACCGAATCGCGCGATGCTGCGCGCTGTTGGCTTTGGCGACGGCGATTTTGAGAAGCCGATCGTGGGGGTCGCCAATGGCCACTCCACCATGAATCCCTGCAATGCCGGCATTCAGCCGCTGGTCGATAGCGCTATCGAGGCTTTGCGAAAAGCGGGGGCCATGCCGCAAGTATTCGGTGTGCCGACGGTCACCGATGGCATCGGTATGGGTACCGAGGCGATGAAATATTCGCTCGTCTCGCGTGAGGTCATCGCCGATGCGATCGAAACATCCGTCAACGGTCAGGCGATGGATGGCGCGCTGGTGGTGGGCGGCTGCGACAAGAACATGCCGGGCGGCATGATGGCTATTGCGCGGATGAACGTGCCCGCCATCTACGTCTATGCCGGCACGATCAAGCCGGGTAAATGGAAAGGGCAGGATCTCACCATCGTGTCGGCCTTCGAGGCCGTCGGTGCTTTTGCGGCCGGCAAGATGGGCAAGGAAGATTTTGAGGGCATCGAGCGGAACGCCTGTCCGTCGGTTGGCGCTTGCGGCGGGATGTACACCGCCAACACAATG
This sequence comes from Betaproteobacteria bacterium, assembly GCA_009693235.1. GTDB lineage: Bacteria > Pseudomonadota > Gammaproteobacteria > Burkholderiales > SG8-39 > SHXR01. The sequence goes on from SHXR01000012.1 coordinate 43,478, forward strand.
TCTTCGTCGTTCGAAGCCTTAGGGATGAGCTTGCTGGGTTCGTCGCAGATGGCTTCCCCAGATGGCGAAAAGGCCGACTCCGCGGCTGAATCGGCGCGGGTGCTGGTCAATGCGATCAAGCGGAACATCCGCGCGCGCGATGTGATCACCCGTAATTCCATCGAAAACGCGGTGGCGTTGATTATGGCCACTGGCGGCTCCACCAATGCCGTGCTGCACTTCCTCGCGATCGCACATGCCGCCGAAGTCGAGTGGACCATCGATGATTTCGAACGGGTGCGCCAGCGCGTACCGGTGCTTTGCGATCTGAAGCCATCCGGACGCTTCGTCGCGGTCGACTTCCATCGTGCGGGCGGTGTGCCGCAAGTGTTAAAGATCCTGCTTGCCAATGGGCGCTTGCACGGCGATTGCATGACGATCACCGGTCGCACCATGGCGCAAGAACTGGCGAACATTCCCGCCGAGCCCCGCCGGGACCAGGAAGTCATTCGTCCATGGTCGAACCCCATGTATCCACACGGACATCTCGCGATTCTGAAAGGCAATCTCTCGCCTGAAGGGTGCGTCGCCAAAATCACCGGCCTCAAGAATCCGTCGATCACAGGGCCTGCGCGGGTGTTCAATTCCGAGAACGAGACGATGGAAGCGATCATGGCGCGCAAGATCAAGCCGGGCGATGTGATCGTGATCCGCTATGAGGGGCCGCAGGGTGGCCCAGGCATGCAGGAAATGCTCGCACCGACCTCGGCCTTGATCGGTCAAGGCCTGGGCGAATCGGTCGGTTTGATTACCGATGGCCGCTTCTCTGGCGGTACCTGGGGCATGGTGGTCGGACATGTCTCGCCCGAAGCGCATGTTGGCGGGCCGATCGGGCTGGTCCATGAAGGCGATTCCATTACCATCGACGCACATAAACGGCTGTTGCAATTGAATGTGCCGGACGCCGAAATGGCCAAACGCAAAGCGGCATGGCAGCAGCCGGCGCCAAAGTACAAGCGCGGTTTGCTCGCGAAATATGCGCGGATCGTGTCGACCGCGAGTCGCGGTGCGGTGACCGACGGCTAGTTGTTGGGCTGCCGATGCGACGTGGTATTGCGCAGAGCGGTGTTTGGCTAATGATGCTCGGACTGCTCGCCCCAGTGGCGGGCGCCCGCGCCGATCTGCTGACCGCGATCAACAAATTACTTGCCGGTGGGTGTGGTGCCAAGCAGGCCGCCCCGTTCCAATGCAAAGCTTGATGCGACGGCGCGTGGCCTTGCCAATTCGCGCCCGATGCAGGAAGCGATGTCTCAGGCCGGCTATCCGAGTATGAAGTCGATGTCGATTCAGGTATCGGGCGCAACCAGCGAGGCCGGGGTGGTCGCCTTTTTGCAGCCGCGCCATTGTGCGGCGTTGACCGATAGCGCATTTAAGGACATCGGTATCCATCGTGATGGCGCCAATGTGTGGATCGTCTTGGGTGCTCCTTTTCTGGCGCCGGCGGTGCAGGACGCGCCCCACGTTGCGCGCAAGGTGCTGGAGCTGGTCAACCAGGCGCGGGCCACGGCGCGCTCTTGTGGCACCACAAGCTTGGTCGTCGCGCTGCCGCTTAAGGCGAATCCATTGCTCACCAAAGCTGCGCAATTGCACGCCAATGATATGGCAGAGGGGAGCCATTTCAGTCACACCGGGCGGGATGGCAGCGCGCCGTCTGCACGCGTGACCCGCGTCGGATACGCCTGGCAAATGACCAGTGAAAACATTGCCGCCGGGGCGGGCTCAGCGGAAGAAACGGTGGCCGGATGGCTCAACAGCCCGCCGCATTGCGCAAACATCATGGAGGCGCGTTATACCGAGCATGGCGTCGCGTTCGCCATCAATGAGAAGAGCAAAGGGCGCATCTACTGGGCGCAGGTCTTTGGTCGGCCGTTTTAGCCGCGGGGAGGGCGGGCGCTACGCCGCCGTAGTGCCGCGCTCGCTCCTGCGCCGTGCCAGGTCGGTGGCGACCAGGTAGGTCCACACCGGAGGTTCCTTGGCAATGTGAAAGGCGCGCTTGCGATCCCGCACTTCCTGCTCGCCCACCGTCAAGCGATCGCGATGCCGCAGAAACTCGACCCATGACTCTTCCACCCACTGCTCGACATAACGACCCGCGTTGGCCGGGTCGCGAAACAATGCCCATGAGATCGCACCGGCGCGGAGCCGCAATCGCCGGCTTTCCTGCATCAGCGTCGCGAAGGGTTCTTCATTTGCTGGGTCGATGAGATATTCGATCATCACTTGCACTGGCCCCTCGTCATGATCGATCGGCGTGGCCATCGCAGGCTCCGGCCAGTAGCGGGACGGCGTTAGGTCTTCCTCGGCGACGCCGGTGACAGGATAAAACCGGATCAAGGTGATGCTTACGAGTGCGCCGCATGCCGCTACGGCGAAGGCGGCGGAAATGGTCCAAACGCTGGCGATCTGTCCCCATATGGCTGACCCGAACGCGCCACCACCCATGAACGCCATTTGCATCGCCGCCAGGCCGCGACCGCGCACCCAGGCCGGTAGAAGAAATTGTGCGGTGACGCCGAGGATCGATGCAACCGTCAACCAGGCATAGCCCGCCATCACCATGGCGAGCGCAAGCATGATGAGGTTGGTCGACAAGGCAAACGTCATCGATGCCATCGCTTGCATGGCGATCGCGCTGCTCACCAATTGATCGCGCGAGAGCTTGGTGCGAAGCCACGTCATGGTCGGCAGGACGATGATCGCGCCCAGACCGAACAGGCCGAACAACATCGTGTAGGTGCTCGATGCGCCATCCAGTTCGTCCCGCACGACGACCGGCAATAAGGCGAGCTGTACGATGGCGAAGAAAAAATAGGCAAAGCTGCGGATGAGCACGGCACGCAGCGCAGGCGTCTGACGTGCGAACTGCAGGCCGACCCGGATAGCGCCGAAAAATCGCTCCGAGGGCAGTGTGCTCGCCCGCGCACGGGGCCTGCGCCAGCGCACCAGCATGACCGTGAGCGCGAGCATCGCCACGCCATTGATCAGGTAGACGTACGCCGGTTCGCCCCAGGCGATGATGATGCCGACGATGGTCGGGCCGAAGATGCGCGAGGCGTTCATCGACGCGCCGTTCCAGACCACCGCACGCGGCACGGCGATGCGCGGCAAGACCTCTTGCATGATTGATGAGTAGGCGGGCAGGCGAATGGCGAAGGTCACACCCATCGCCAGTGATGCGATCAACAAGAGAGCAGGCGACAAGTAGCCGGCGAGAATCGAGATGCCGACGGCGAAACTTACGAAGGTCACCAGCGAATAGGCGACCACAATGATGCGCCGACGATCGACCAGATCAGACAGCGCCCCGCTGGGTAGGGCAAGCAGAAACGCGGGCAGCGCGGTGAAGCCCTGCAATAGCGCGACTTCAAGCGGTGTGGCGTTGAGTGAAGCCATCAACCAGCCGGACGCCGCCTCATGCATCCATCCACAGAGATTAGCGCCGATCCACAGCCCAAACAGCAACTTAAACGGCCGCGACGCCCAAGGATTGTCAGAGGGCGTCACAGTAGTCGTCAAACGTGCGCCGGCATGCCGCCCATGCGGGCCGGCGCCGCACGCTTTCCGGATCCTCTTTGTGGCGCACTCGGTAAGGCGAAGCCTTGTTGAAAGCTCACCTGTGTGACGATCGCGAATTTCCACCAGAAGCCGCCGATGAGCACGGATATTCCGGCGATGGGCAACAAGATTGCGGGGTCAACGGGCGCTATCAGTGCGACAAAGAAAAGCAGCGCGGGGAGGATGTGGCCGGTGCTATGGATGATCGGCGCGAGATCATCCAATGCGCGACGCGCAAGCGGCGGGATACCGTCTTGTTTGGCCATGCTGCGATAGGTGTGGAAGAGTGCCGCATTGACGATGGTGAGAATGAGCCCTGCTCCAACAATCATCAACGATGGTTTGACTGCTGCAAAGCCCGTCAGCAATGCGATGGCACCCACGCCTTCAACAAGACCGCTGGCGAGAATCATCGCGGGAATCAATGGCGCTCGCCATGCGGGGATACCTTTGGCCGCGTGCAGGATCTGCGCCTGGCAGTAGACAAAACCGATCGCGGCAAACGCAATGAGCGTCTCGATCACCGGATGCGGCCAGATGAGCTCCGCGCCTAACGCGCCAAATAACACCACCACGATATAGAGCTCACGCGACATCCATGAGGTATTCGGTCGTGAAAACGCGCGCCAGAAGCGTTGTTGTCGTCCGATCTTGAGAAAAACACACAACAGACCGATCGACATCAAGCCCGCACCAAGTAGATAGAACTTGGTGAGACGGGCCGGCTCAATCAGCCCCACGGTGCTTGCAGCATATGCGGCAAAGATCAAGCCGCCGGCCATTCCGCCGAAGCACCAGTTCATCGCCGCGCGCCAATCCCAGAATGTCTGGAGCTTGCCCACCAGCGGGTTGCTGAGATCGGCCATGCGTTCATCGTCGTTCTCATCTACGCCGATATCGCGGCCGGGTGTGGCCGGTGCCTCGTAGAGATACTTGATCTGCGGATCGGTGCCGAGCTCCGCATGCATCTGGAAGCTTTTGTTGTTGGCCACCAATTGCGAAACATTGCTTGCCGCATTGTTGAAGTCACCGAACGTGATCGCCTGGGCAATACAGGAGGCTGAACACGCCGGCGTCACATCCAAGTCGACGCCGGGCGTGAGGCCACGCTCCTTTGCTTCGTCGACCTTTTCCACACAGAACGTACATTTCTGCGCTACGCCAAGCCGCTCGGGATGCGCAACAGCTTTCTCTTGCTTGGTCTCGACGCCGTAATACCAGCGCTCATCATGGACGATGGTGCGCGCCTGATAAGGACATGACACCGCGCAGTAGGCGCAACCGATGCAGACGTCGTAGTTCATCGTGACGAGGCCGTCGGCACGTTGCTGCGTGGCACCGGTGGGACATACCGGTACGCAAGGGGGTTCGGCGCAATGTTGGCAGCCGGTCACCATGAACACGCGTTCGACATCTGGGAACGTGCCGGTCTCGATATCGAGCACGCGCCGCCATTGCACGCCGGGTACGGTGTCATTCGAGTGCTTGCAGGCGATCGTGCAGGTTTGGCAACCGACGCAGCGGTTGAGATCGACCACCATGCCCCAGCGCAAGGTTTTTTCTGTATCGCTCATGCGGCAACCTTCGCGGCTTTGTAGAGTTTGACCCGCACGATGTCGGAGCCGCTACCGGTCGAGTCGGTGAGTGACAAGGAGAGCGCCGACACGGAATTCAAGCTCGGCATATTCAGGTCTTTGGCGAACGGCGTCTTCCAGTGATCGAATTGGCCGATCATGACCAGCGTATCGGGCCGGATGCCTTCGCGCAGCACCGCATTGCCGTACGTAATGCCGGTGACCGATTCGATTGCGACCGCATCCCCTTCGGCGATGCCCAATCGTTTGGCCGCCGACCGATTGATGATCACACCACGATGTCCGGAGATGTTGTCGGCCACTTCACTGATGAGCGGAATGCCGACGTTCGCGCCCCATGAGTACTGCATGCTGCGTGCGGTGAGCGCCCAAAATGGATACAGATCGGGGTCGCCGCCATGTTCCCGCACATGTTCCAGCCAGATTTCCGGAAACGGCTGATAGGTGGGCATGAACTCGTATTCCTTCAATTGCTCATTCCACCATTGGATGCCGCTCTCATGCAGACGATGCGCCAACTCGCGTCCATGGCGAACCACCCGTTCTTGATAGGGCAGCTCAAAGCGCAGGTTTTGCCGCACCATCGAGGGATACAGGTACCAGTCGAGCTGCGAGAAGGTGCCCAGCATATAGCCGTGCTCCTTGAACCAGTCGAGACCATGCACCGCTTTGCCCTCTGAAAGCTCGTGGCTCGCTGCCTTGGCGACGGCCTCCCAGATTTCTTCGCGCGAGTGACGAATAGTGGGGTCGATCGAATAGTCGAAGCTCTTCTTGCGTAAGCCCATGCCGGCGGCGCCGTGATTGATCGCCTCGTTGTACTCCTCGAGGATGCCTGTGCGCTTGGCGAGTTCGGTCGACACATCGGTGAGATCCATGCAATCGACCGCATTGTCGATCACCGGTTGACGGATCGCCCAACCTTCGTGTTTCCAGAATTGCTGGATGAACTTGGTGCTGCCGATGCGAATGAGTTGCAGGCTTTCGAGGTCGGTGGCATCGGGCAGCAACACGTCAGCAAAATGGTTCGTTTCGTCATCGGTGTAGGCAAACGCCACGATGAACGGAAACTCGGCGAGCCGCTCGGCGACTTCGGGGGCGTTCCATGACGAGATCGCCGGATTGGTGCGATAGCAGAACCAGATTTCCGGATTCGTTTGGAGGGGCCAGTTGGCCGGCTGCTCTTTTTGGAAGAGCCAGGGCAGATGCGCGGGCCCGAGGGCCGGCGACCACGGCGAATTCGATGACAGCGGTACCAGCGTCTTGAATGCGTTGCGAATATCGGGTTTGGAGGCCCAGTCCGCCTTGGTGGTTGGATTGAACTGATACGTCATGAAACCATCGGGGCCCGGTTGCACGGAGCCGGTGCGACTCGCCGCCGGACGTACGAGTTTGACGGTTGTGCCCAAGGTGCCGCCCGGTACTTCGAGGGCGCCCACCAGCACCGCGAGCATCGTGCGTGCCCAGCAGGTGTGATAGCCGCCCCAGCCGTTGTTCACGCTCTTGCCCAGCATCACCGCAACCGGCCGGAACGGCAGGGTCATGCCTTCGATGTCGATCGTCTGCCCGATGCAGGCGTGTGCGAGGTACTCGTCCGCGACCTTGCGGATGATTGCGGCGGGCACATCGCATTCACCGGCCGCCCACTCGGGCGTATAGCCCTTGACATGATCGAGCAGCAGTTGAAATGAAGGCTTTGCGAGCGCAGCGGCATGTTCAATGATTTCGCCGTCCGGTCCCATCTCGATGCCCGCAATGGAGTAGGTGCCGGTCAGCGCCGCATCGCCGATCACTGCGTCGTGTGGCTTGGCGGTTTGATCGCGCGCATCGAAAATCAAGGGCTTCTTCGTTGCGGCGTCGCGCAGAAACCAACCGTTCGGGCCGACCAGATACGGTGAATTCGAGCGCTCCTTCAAGTAAGGAACGTCGCACACTTCCTGCCAATTGCGCTCATGGATGATGCGATGGATGAGTCCGAACAGAAACGCCGCATCGGTCTTTGGCTTGATCGGCACCCATTCCGCTGACAACGCGCCGGTGATCGATAGATGCGGCTCGACCTGCACCCGCTTGGCGCCGCGCACGCGCGCATCGGCTTCGCGCCAGATCCCCACCACGCCCGAAGACGCTTCGATATTCGCGCCGCAATTGATCACATAGTTCACATAGGGCGTATCGGGCGAGACGATGAAGGCGCGATGCCAGAGCTCGCCGTAGAGATGCTCCGAGTGGTAGCACTTGATGCCTTGCCCGGCGCCGTAGCCTTGATCGATCGGTCCCCAAGCCGCCATGAATGCAGGGAACGTGCCCATGTATTGCACTGGTGTGCCACCACCGCCGGTGGACACCGCGACCTTCGGATAGCCCGATGCATCGATAAGGCCCTTGGCGCGAATTTCACGCAGCTTCGCACTGACGATATCGAGGGCTTCATCCCACGAAATCGGCACAAAGCGAGGATCCTCGTGGCGGCCCTTCTTGGGATTGGTCCGCTTCATCGGCTGCTGAATGCGATTGGGGTTGTAGGTTTTCTGGATCAACCCATACGCTTTCACGCAGACCCGCCCGCCGCCAGGATGCTCGTTCTTGATGTCGTAGTTCGACGCGAGGCGCACCGCAACGCCGTCTTTCACCTCGACCTTCATGAGATCGGGTCCGGCGACGCATTGGTAGCAGAAGATCGGGACTTTCTTGGAATCGCTCATGGTGTTTATTTTTGGAATTGCCGACGCGTCCGCGTGGACTAACTTGATGCAATCCTACGCTGGAATGACGAGTCGGCCCTTGATGATTTTACGCGTGGGCGTGAGCGGCATCTCCGGGACGATCACCAGCCGCTCCGGCAGTTTGATCTTGGCGATGTTTTGGGCGGCAAGGTACGCGACAATTTCAGCGAGCGTGATCATCGCGACGCCCGGGCGCAACATCACAAAACAACAAGCCCGCTCGCCTAACACCGGGTCGGACATCGGGATGATCGCCGACTGCAAAATGACCGGATGCGCATCCAGTAGGTCTTCGATCTCGCGCGGATTGAACTTCACGCCGCCACGGTTGATGATGTCTTTGCTGCGGCCGGTGATGGTGACGTTCCCTGCATCGTCCATGCTCGCGAGATCGCCGGACCGATACCAGCCATTGGCGGTGAATGCGGTCCGGTTGGCAGCCTCGTTGTCATAGAAACCGGGAAAGACGAGGCAGCCGCGCACTTGCAATTCCCCCTCCTCACCAGATGGGAGGGCTCGATCATCGGCATCCGCGATGCGAATTTCGGTGCCTGGGCTCGCGCGTCCGGCACTCGTCGCTGCGACGTCAAGCGCATCGCCTGGCCGTGAATAGAGCGCGCCTTGCGTTTCGGTCATACCCCACAGTTGCGTGACCGCGCATTGGGGTGTCTTCGCTTGCAACCATCGCACCAGCTCCGGCGGACAAGCGCTGCCCGACAGGATCGCCAATGTGAGCGACGATAAATCGTGCTTATCGAAGAGGCCCTGTGCGCGCATGGCGGCCGCATGCGGCGGACCACACCAGAGGCCGGTTGGGCGATCGCGTTCGATGGTCACGGCGAGATCGCCTGGCGTGAACGCGGGCAGCAAAACCGTAGCCGCGCCTACTGCCCATGCGACATGCAGGCTATAGAGCCCGTAGAGGTGGGTGAACGGCGCGGCAGACAGAATGCGATCGTTGGCTGTCACGCGATGTTCCGGCGCGCCGACCCACGCGTTGGAGAGCATCGTGTGATACGGATGTGGCACCCCTTTTGGGGCTGAAGTGGTCCCCGATGTGTAAAGCAACAGGAACGGATCGCTCGCAAGCGGCGCGGGATAGCGTGCATCGAGCGGCGGCGAATGTTCGATGAGGGCGTTCAACGACAAGGTGCCCTCGACTGGCGTGCCGACGGCAACGATAACCTGCAAAGTTGGTATGCGCGATTTGAGCGCGAGATAGGTGCGCGCGGGCGACCAGTCTTTGGTGTCCGCCAAGCCGATCGCGGCGACGGCGCGGCTATGTGCAAGCAAGGCCTCCAGTTCCGCGCCCCGATAGGGCATGTGCAAGGTGCAAAGCACCGCGCCCAAGCGGCAGATGGCCAGATACGCGACCGCGAACTCGATCGTATTGGGCAATTGCACAGTAACCACTTCGCCCCGCGCGACGCCCGCTTGCCTGAGGCCCTCTGCGAGGCGTGATACTTGATCGGCTAAACCGCGATATGAAATGACGCGATCGCCTTGCATGAGCGCGGGCGCATCGGGCCGTTCTTTGACGTGCCGACTGATCCAGCCATGCAAGGTGTCATCGCGCCACCAACCGTGGCGGATATATTCGCGGACGAGCAGCGGATCGAATCGCAATGCCGCGCGCAACCGCAGCGCGCTTTCGGAAAACTTGAAACGTTCCGCGAGTGGGATCACGCGTTCCGGCCGAAAACGCCGTCCGCCGCCAAGATCGAGGAGATAGGCTTGCTGGCCGGTGCGAAAGCGGCGACTCTCCTCATGATTGCGGATGAACATGACCTGTTCGCGGGAGAGCCCGATGCGTTCGCTGATTTGCGCATCGGCAAGGCCCATCCCTTCGCGCTGTCGCTCGATCTCAGCCCAATTCAAGGTGCGGATCGGATCGCCCTCCCGCACCTGCAGGTTGTTGCTCATCTGGAAGATGGTCTCGCCGAACGTGGCGATCATCTCATCGGTTATGCCGAGTTGGGCTCGGGAGAGGCCGCGTGCCATCGTTCAGGGCTTGTTCGCTGCGGCAGAGCGCGCTTCTTCCGTGCGCAGGATTGGATCGGCTTGTGGGGCCTGTGTGGCGATTGGGCATACCCGCATGCATTCGAAGCATTGTGCAAACCAGCCGCCCGATCCGGCCGACACCTTGTACCAAAGCATCTTGCTGTCCGGGTCGAGCAAGCGATCGGCGCCGTGCGAGCGGTTTTCATCGCGCACCGCTTCAGCGAGGATCTTCGGGACGGCCTCATATTCCTGGGTGAGTTCCGCGCAAGCAGCCATGTCGTAGCGCGAACTCTTTTGCTTCCCTGCATCATCGATTTCGCCCGATAGACACTGCGCCGGGCAAAACTTCATGCAAGGGGTGCGGCCAATCGAGCGATACATGCTCACACAGGAAGGGGCCGGGCAGGGGTTTTCCGCCATCGGTTGATCAGGCGGCAATTCGAGTTCGGTGAAGACCGATGCGTAGTACATGAAACCGAACTGCGGATGCAGCAGGATGTCGCCCGCGAAGGAGCGTGCACCGATCCCGGCAATTTCCGCATGCAATTTCAGGCTTTGTAGCGGCACGCGCGGACCGCTTTCCGGATCGATGTCAGGCGGCACATAGACCGATGGCGCGCCGAATTTTTGCTCAATGAAGAAGGCGCAGCCGTAGGCCACCGTGTATCCCCGTACCTCGGTGGAGCCGGAGTAGGCCATCGCCTTCGCTGGGAGTTGCCAAGCACCCTGCGTTTGCCCACCGACGCCCAATGAGATCACCGATTTCACGCGCGGCATGAGATCGGTGGGGCGGTGGCCTGGCGGTGCGATACGTTCGAGCGCGGCGAGATCGGCGACCCCGACAGCGAGCGCACCGCGCTTTTTGCAGTAATCGAAGATCGCCTGCTTGGCGGCGATTGGGTCGGCGGGGAATCCTTCGCTTGGGTGTCTCATGGTGGTCTTAGCCGTATGTTTTCATCCAACCAAGCCCGGCAGTTGTCTCGCCTTGAGGGCGATATTCACAACCAATCCAACCCTTGAAATTGAGCGCGTCGATGACATTGAACAGATGCGGATAGTTCATCTCGCCGACATTGGGTTCGTGGCGACCGGGTACCCCGGCAATCTGGAAATGCGCGACATCGTGAATGTACCGTTGGATTTTGGTCGTGACATCGCCTTCGACAATTTGGCAATGATAGAGGTCCATCTGCACTTTGAGATTGGGCGCCCCGACTGCTGCGAGGATGGCATGCGCCTCATCTTGCCGGTTAATAAAGAAGCCTGGAATGTCGCGCGTATTGATCGGTTCGATGAGGGCGGTGACCCCTTGTTTGGCCGCCTGCCCGGCCGCGTAACGCAGATTCTCGATAAACGTGCGATGCATCGTCTGGCGATCAGCGTCCGGTGCGACGAGTCCGGCCATCACATGTATCTGTTTGCAATCCAGCACGCCCGCATAATCAAGGGCCTGCGCAATGACCCCGCGAAATTCCGCCTCGCGGCCCGGAATGGCGGCCATGCCGCGTTCACCATGATCCCAATCGCCGGGTGGCATGTTGAAGAGCACCTGTTGCAGTCCGTTGTCCTGCAATCGTTTGGCAATATCGGTGGCCGCGAATTCATAGGGAAACAGAAATTCGACCGCGCGAAAACCATCCTTGGCGGCCGCTGCGAAGCGATCCAGAAAAGGAAGCTCGGTATAGAGAAACGACAGATTGGCGGCGAAGCGAGGCATTGTTGTGGACGGGGAGGAGGGCGATCGTTGGCGGGCTGCTTATTTGGCCGGATTCTCGACCATTTCGGCGGTGCAGAACGCGCCGCCTTGATGCGCGTCAGCGATCGCATCGCCGGTCGTGGCCGGATGCGCACGCAAGACCTCGGCGGCGAAATCTTCGCTGCGATCGACCGGCCGATAGCCAAGGCATTGGGCGTTGGTGTTGTCCCACCAGCCCCGCGCGTTGTCGGAGGCGCCATAGACGATTGCGAAGCGGATGTCCGGATGCTCCAATCCGATGCCGATCAATTGCGCGAGATCACGCGGACTGATCCAGATCGACAGCCTGCGCACATCGATCGGCTGCATGGCGGCATTGCCGATGCGAATGCAAAGCGACGACACATCGTACTTGTCGGCATAGAGGCTTGCCACGCCTTCACCGAACATTTTAGAGAGTCCATAGCGGCCATCGGGCCGCGGATACGGGGTGTGATCAATCCGCGCGGTGCGCTTATAAAAGCCCATCGCGTGATTGCTGGTCGCAAAGATGACCCGCTTAACGCCATTCCGCCGCGCGGCCTCATAGAGATTGTAGGCGCCAATGATATTGGACTGCAGGATCGTCTCCCATGGGCCTTCCACCGAATAGCCGCCCAGATGAATGATCCCATCCACGCCTTCGGTGACGCGCAGCATGTCGTCCAGCGACGCGCAATCGCCCGCCATGAATGATTCGCTCGCGCCGAGTGTGGTAAGCGGGCGCATGTCGGACAGGCGCAAGCGATAGCGATTGGCGAATTCCTTCCGGAGGAAGGTGCCTACACCGCCGGTGGCGCCGGTCATTAGGATTGATTTCATCTCGAGAAGAGGGAAGGGAAAAGGGAGAAGGGAACGCCAACCGGTTTGTTGGCGTCTATTCTGGCATTCAACGCCGCGCGGCGTTGCATGCCATGCGGCTATCTTGAATGGGGAATCATTGTTACCCTTCACCTTGCACTTTTCACTCTTCACGCGTTAGCACAGCATGCCCAACCGCCTCGCCCAAGAAACCAGTCCCTACCTTCAGCAGCACGCCGACAATCCGGTCGATTGGTATCCATGGGGCGAGGTGGCGCTGGCGAAATCGCGCGCCGAAAACAAGCCGATTCTCCTTTCCATCGGTTATTCGGCGTGCCACTGGTGCCATGTGATGGCGCATGAATCGTTCGAGGATCCGGCGGTTGCGCAGGTGATGAACGAGCATTTCGTCAATATCAAGGTCGATCGCGAGGAGCGCCCCGACATCGATCAGATCTATCAGCTCGCCCACCAGATGCTTGCGAAACGATCCGGTGGTTGGCCGCTCACCATGTTTCTCACGCCCGACCAGGTGCCTTTTTTCGGTGGTACGTACTACCCGAAGAGCGCGCGGCACAATTTGCCAGGATTCGTCCACATCATGGAACGGGTGGTGCAGGCGTTTCGCGAGCGCCGCCCCGAGATCGACGAGCAGAACCACATCGTGTTCGAAGCGCTGAATGAGCAAATGGCACCACCGACGTCGACCGATGATGGGTGGTCCATGGCGCCGATCGAACGGGCGGTAACGATGCTTCAAACGAGCTTTGATCGCGAGCATGGCGGCTTTGGCGCTGCGCCTAAATTTCCGCATCCATCCGATCTTGCATTGCTCTTGCGGGATGCTGCGCGCCGCGGGCATAAACAGTCCCTGCATGTGGTGACGCATACGCTTGCCAAAATGGCAGCGGGCGGCATTTACGATCATCTCGCCGGCGGCTTCTGTCGCTATTCGGTGGACGCGCAGTGGCAGATTCCGCATTTCGAGAAAATGCTCTACGACAACGGTTCGCTGCTTAGTCTTTACACCACCGCCTGGACTGCAACCAAGCATCCCCAGTTTGCACGCATCGTGGCCGCAACCGCCGATTGGATGCTGCGCGAAATGCAGTCGCCAGAGGGCGGCTACTACTCTTCGTTTGATGCGGACTCAGAGGGCGAGGAGGGAAAATTCTATGTATGGTCGCGCGATGAAATTCGCGCGCTTCTCTCCGACGAACAATTCGCAGTGTGCAGTCTCCATTTGGGATTGGACCGCGCGCCAAATTATGAGACGACCCATTGGCACCTTACGGTTGCGCTAGACATTGCGGCGGTTGCCGAGAAAGTCGGTCGTCCGGCCGAGGAATGCGAGCGACTCGTCAACGCCGCGCGCGCAGTGCTGCTTGGCGTACGCAATAAGCGAGTGTGGCCCGGTCGAGACGACAAGATCCTCACCAGTTGGAACGCCCTCGCCATCGCGGGCATGGCGCGCGCGGCGCGGGTGTTTGATCGTCCGGATTGGCTAGCGTCGGCGCATCGTGCGGTCGACTTTATTCTGCGCACGCTGTGGCGCAACGGGCGGCTCTTGGCAACCTATAAGGACGGCCACGCCCATCTCAATGCTTATCTGGATGACTACGCCTATCTGGTCGATGCGCTCATTGAACTGGTCCAAGCGGAGTTCCGGCCGGCGGATTTGGCGTTTGCCCGCGCATTGGCGGATGCACTGATTCTGCATTTTGAGGATGCGGACCAGGGCGGCTTCTTTTTCACCAGCCATGATCATGAGCGGTTGATCCAGCGCACCAAGGCGGCACACGACGGCGCGACGCCCGCCGGCAACGGCATGGCGGCTTTCGCGCTCAATCGACTTGGGCATCTGACCGGCGATGTGCGTTATATCGCCGCGGCAGAACGTACCGTCCGTGCCTTTCATGCACAAATCGACCAACACCCACCGGCGTTCGCCACGCTTCTTGGTGCGTTGGAGGAGTTGCTCAATCCGACGCGAATGGTCGTGCTGACCGGTGTCAAGGCGACGGTGCGGACTTGGATCACGCCGGTCAGCCGGCAGTACCGACCCGATGCGATGGTGGTGGCGGTCGATTCCCGCGCAGAGGACCTTCCCGCAACCCTTGCCAGGCCAGCACCCCCGGACGGTGTCAACGCCTATGTTTGTCAGGGCGTTCGCTGTGCTGCGCCGGTCGCGAGCATCGAGGCACTCACTAGCTTGCTCACGGAAGGCGTGGTGCCGGGATTGGAAGTCGGTAAATCCACCTGGTGATTTCATTCTCGTGCCGGAAAGGCACCGAATTCGGTAGACTTCGCGCGCGTCGGGATGAGCAAATCTATTTACGTTGCATTGAGAGGGATTACTAATGAAGCGAATGGTGTTGTTGGGTGTAGCGACTGCCTTGTTGGCGGGGCCGGTACTGGCGAGCGAAGAATTGCTGAAGAAGAACGCGTGTACAGCTTGCCATGCGATTGATAAGAAGCTGGTCGGCCCCGGGTACAAAGAAATCTCCGCGAAGTACAAGGGACAGAAAGACGTCGCCGCCAAGCTGGTTGGTAAGGTGAAAAAAGGCGGGCAAGGCACATGGGGTCCGATTCCGATGCCGCCGAACCCTAACGTGAGCGACGCCGACCTCAACGCGATGATCAAGTTTATCCTCGCGCTCTAGACGATGATTCCCTTGGCGCCGGCCCACCGCAGGGCCAAACTGCCGAACGTTCTTCCTGGTTTAGTTTGACAGACGGTGCACTGGTTTCCATAATCGCGCCTCATTACTCTCCCGCAGTCTGCAAGCGGGAGCCGGCAGCTCCTCCAAGAAAAAAGGAATACCTCCATGACCCTCAATGGACGCTTGATCATCGCGGGTGTGTCAGCCATCGTGCTGCTTGGCGCCTGCGGCAAAGAAGAACCGAAACCAGCCGCCAAAGCTGCGGCGCCCGCCGCTCCGGAATCGATCACCATCCGCATCGGACACGTCGGTCCCTTGACCGGTGGCATCGCCCACCTCGGCAAAGACAATGAAAATGGCGCGCGTCTTGCTGTGGACGAAGCCAACGCCGCCGGCATCAAGATCGACGGCAAAGCGGCAAAATTCGAATTGATCGCCGAAGACGACCAGGCCGATCCAAAGGTGGGTACGACCGTAGCGCAAAAGCTGGTGGATGCCAAAGTCGCCGGGATCGTTGGTCACTTGAATTCAGGGGTCACGATTCCTGCTTCGGAGATCTACAACCAAGCCGGTATCCCGATGATTTCCGGTTCGGCAACCAACCCGCAAGTGACCGAGCGTGGTTACAAAGTGACGTTTCGTGTGGTCGGGCGTGACGACCAACAAGGCCCCGCCATTGCGCAGTACCTGAGCGCAGAGCGCAAGCCAAAGGTCGTTGGATTGATCGACGATGCTACCGCCTATGGCGAAGGCATTGCCAACGAAGTCGAGAAGACGCTGAAGGCTGCCGGTATCAAAGTTTTGCCGCGGGAAAAGGGTACCGACAAGACCACGGATTGGAAGGCGGTGCTGACCAAGGTCCGCCGGGGCAATCCCGACGCAGTGTTCTACGGTGGTATGGACGCAACGGGCGGGCCGCTGTTAAAGCAGAGTCGCGAGCTTGGTATGAAGGCGGTCTTTTCATTCGGCGATGGCGCTTGCACCAACAAGATGAGCGAGCTGGCTGGGCCCGCCGCTGAAGGGATGATCTGCTCACAGGCCGGCTTGCCGCCCCAGGCGGCAAGCAAGAAATTTCTCGACGCGTACAAGGCGAAGTTCAACGTCGAGCCGATCCTCTACGCGCCGTTTACCTACGATGCGGCGAATCTGCTGATCGCGGCAATGACGAAAGCCAACTCGGCTGATCCGGCCAAGTACCTGCCTGAGCTGGCAAGCATCAGTCATGCGGGCGCTACCGGCAAGATCAAGTTCGATGAAAAAGGCGACCGCAAGGACGCCGAGATCACGATATTTACGATGAAGGGCGGCAAGATCGAGCCCACTGCGGTATTGCAGGGTGGCAAGTCGACCAAGTTCGACGACTTCATCAAGGCTGCCGCGGCAGCTGCTGCACCGGCTGCGCCCGCTGCGGCGGAACCTGCCAAGGACGAAGCGAAAAAGTAAGGAATCCATCCCCTTAGGGTGGAAGAAGCGGCGCCGCTTGGCGCCGTTTTTTTTGGCACAGGAGAAGACAGCGCGGATGGAGACGTTTCTCCAACAGCTTTTCAATGGGCTCACCCTCGGGGCCGTCTATGCGGTAGTCGCGCTAGGCTATACGATGGTCTACGGGATCATCCAGCTCATCAATTTCGCACACGGCGAAGTCGTGATGATCGGTGCGATGGTCGCGTTCACCATCATTACATTGCTGGCGAATTCCGGCTTACCGCCGGTTGCGATCGTATTGATCGGAACGTCGTGCGCCATTCCGGTGTGCATGATCGTCGGCTATGCGTTGGAGCGTATCGCGTATCGCCCGTTGCGCAACGCCCCGCGTCTGGCGCCCCTTATCACGGCGATCGGCATGTCGATCGTGCTGCAGCATGTGGCGATGATGGTGTGGAGCCGCAACAATCTGGCGTTTCCACAGATCATCAAGACCGAGACCTACGATATTGCCGGGGCGTCCGTCACCAATATTCAGATTGTTATCGTCATCCTGTGCCTGGTGCTGATGGGCGGGCTCTTGTGGTTGGTGCATCGCACGCGGCTTGGCATCTCGATGCGGGCCACCGCGCAAAATCCCAGGGTGGCGGGTCTTATGGGGGTCAATATCAATCGCGAAATCGCCATCACGTTTGCCATCGGCGCGGCGCTTGGTGCGGTGGCTGGTGTGATGGTGGGTTCGTATTACGGCATTGCCCATTATCAAATGGGTGCGTTGCTTGGACTGAAGGCTTTCTGCGCAGCCGTGCTTGGTGGTATCGGTAATGTGCCAGGCGCCATGGTCGGGGGGCTGTTGCTGGGCGTCATCGAGGCATTGGGCGCTGGCTACATCGGTGATCTCACCGACCTTTGTGCGGTGCCGTGGTTGTTTGCAGGCCTTGCCGCGCGCTGTGCGGCCGGTGAGCATATCAGCCTGTTTGGTAGCAACTATCAAGACGTGTTCGCGTTTCTGGTGTTGATTGCGGTGCTGGTCTTGCGGCCTTCTGGGCTGTTGGGGGAGCGGGTGGGGGATCGGGCGTGAAGGCCGGGAAACGTGCAATGAGAAACTGGAAATGCCACACGTGAAGAGTCAATCGCACCACCTAATGAGATCGCCCGTCCTGGCGTGGGTTGGCATTGCGCTGATCGCTGTTGCTCTTATTGCACTGCCGTTTGCGCTCGCGCAGATCGGCACAGCGTGGGTGCGGATCGCCAATCTCGCGATCCTATTCGCGTTGCTCGCGCTCGGTCTCAACATCGTGGTGGGATTTGCTGGGCTCCTTGATCTTGGCTACATCGCATTTTTTGCGGTGGGGGCCTACTGCTACGCGCTGCTTGCCTCGCCACACTTTGGCCTGCATCTGCCGTTTTGGCTGATCCTGCCGATCGGGGCACTGGTGGCTTGCTTATTTGGCGTTCTGCTTGGCGCGCCGACCTTGAAGTTGCGCGGCGACTATCTCGCGATCGTCACGCTCGGATTCGGCGAAATCGTCCGCGTCTTCCTCAACAATCTGGCGCGCCCGATCAATATCACCAACGGACCGCAGGGAATCTCCCGCATCGATCCCGTCTCGATCGGCGGCATCAAGTTCAACACGACCGGTAAAGTTTTTGATCTGGCGATTTCCGGTCCGATGAAGTACTACTACTTGCTGCTCATCGTGTTGATCATCGCGATCGTCATCAACATCCGCTTGCAGAATTCCCGCATTGGGCGGGCCTGGGAAGCGATTCGCGAAGACGAAATTGCCGCGCGTGCGATGGGCATCAACACCACGCAGATCAAGCTGCTAGCCTTTGCAATGGGCGCGAGTTTCGGTGGCATCGCCGGCGGCATCTTTGCTGCGATCCAGCAATTCATCAGCCCGGAAAGCTTTGTGCTGGTCGAATCGATCATGGTGTTATCGATGGTGGTGCTGGGTGGCATGGGTAATATCTGGGGCGTCGTGGCCGGGGCGGTGCTGCTATCGTTCGTCCCGGAAATACTTCGCTACACCGTGCTCCCGGTACAGAATGCGTTGTTTGGCAGGGCGATCGTCGAACCGGAAGTCATCCGCATGCTTTTGTTTGGTCTGGCACTGGTTGCGGTGATGTTGTATCGGCCGGCCGGGCTCTTCCCTTCCGCGGTACGAAGGCGCGAACTAGCGAAAGCGGACGCAAGGTTGCCCGCGTGACCGACCGGCTGCTGGTGTGTGACGGTCTTGCAAAACGCTTTGGCGGCGTGCATGCATTGGACGGTGTGTCGTTCGCGATCGAGCGCCATGCCATCTATGGTTTGATCGGTCCAAATGGCGCCGGCAAGACCACGCTCTTCAATCTCCTCACCGGCATCTACACGGCAGACGCCGGCAGGATGCAATTCGCGGGCGGCACCATCGACGGGCTGTCACCCGATCGTGTGTGCGAACGGGGTATCGCACGAACCTTTCAAAACATCCGACTGTTTGCCAACCTCAGTGTGTTGGAGAACGTGATGATCGGGCGCCATGTGCGCACCAAAGCAGGCGTCTTCGGGGCAGTGTTTCGCACGCGAGCGACGCAGGACGAGGAAGCCCGGATCGAGCGACGCGCGCACGAACTCCTTGACTACGTCGGCCTTGCCGATCGCGCCAACGATATCGCCAGGAGCCTGCCCTACGGCGAGCAGCGCCGGCTTGAAATTGCGCGCGCACTCGCGACCGAACCGCACCTCCTCGCACTCGACGAACCCGCCGCCGGTATGAATTCCACCGAGAAGGCGGCGCTTGGCGAATTGATCAAACGGATCCGGACCGACGGCGTTACCGTGCTCCTCATCGAGCATGATGTGAAACTGGTGATGGGAATCTGCGAGCACATTCTGGTGCTCGACTATGGCAAACAAATCGCCGAAGGTGTTCCGGAAGACGTGCGACGTGATCGGCGGGTCATCGAAGCGTACCTCGGCACTGTAGGCGATGACAGCATCAAGGTGGCGACGTGACCAAGTCACCGATGTTGCGGGTTGCCGGGCTGGCGGTTGCATATGGAGGCATCCGCGCCATCAAAGGCATCGATTTCGAGATCTATGGGGGTGAAACGGTCACGCTGATCGGCGCGAATGGTGCCGGCAAGACGACGACCTTACGTGCGATCACCGGACTTGTTCCACCGGTAGCCGGATCGATTCATCTCAACGGTCGTGACATTACCGGCGCCACATCGTTCAGCCTGGTTCGCCAGGGATTGGCGATGGTGCCGGAGGGACGCGGCGTGTTTCCGCAGCTCACCGTGTCCGAGAACGTCGCCATGGGTGCTTATATTCGCGACGATAAGGCGGAGATTGCCAGGGATGTTGAGCGCGTGTTCAGTCTATTTCCGCGTCTGCGGGAACGGGCGCAACAGTCCGCAGGCACCCTTTCGGGTGGCGAGCAACAGATGCTCGCGATCGGCCGGGCGCTTATGTCGCGACCGAAATTGCTGCTCCTCGATGAGCCGAGCATGGGTCTTGCGCCGGTGATTGTGCAGAAGGTCTTTGCGGTGATCGAATCGATTGCACGCGACGGGGTCACGATTCTCCTCGTCGAGCAGAACGCGAATCTCGCCCTGCGCACGAGCGATCGCGCCTATGTATTGGAAAGCGGCCTCATTACGATCGCCGGCAAGTCAGCCGACCTGCTCTCCGATCCCAAGGTGCGAGCCGCCTATCTTGGTGAATAATTGACGAATAGGATGGCACAGCATCAATGAGCACCGCAAATGTGGAGACCTGGGACTACACCATCGTCGGTGCGGGAGCGGCCGGCTGTGTCCTTGCCAATCGGCTTACTGCTTCGGGGCGTTATCGGGTGCTCGTGTTGGAAGCGGACGGTAACGACAACAAGCTTTGGATTCGCGTGCCGGCTGGATTTACCCGCACTATGTTCGACAAGCGAATTTCCTGGGGCTATCACAATGCGCCCGGCCCGGCCATCGGCAACCGCAAAATTCCTTGTCCGCGCGGCAAAGTGCTGGGTGGTTCAAGCTCCATCAACGGTCACGCCTATGTCCGTGGCCAGGCGCAAGATTACGAAGATTGGGTTGCGCAAGGCGCCACCGGATGGGGCTGGTCGGACGTGTTGCCCTTTTCAAACGTGCCGAGACGCGTATCGGCGACTGTGATCCGGCGGTGCGCGGGACCGGCGGGCCGCTCATGGTCAATGATCCGCGCCTCTTGCATCCACTCTCAGAAATCTATCTGCAAACCATGCAGGCGCAGGGCGAGCGCTTGAATCCTGACTACAACAGCGGCGATCCGGGAAGGTTGCGGTTATTACCAGCATCTCATGCTACGCGGGCGAAGATGGAGCGCTGCCGACGCATACCTTCGACCGGCCATGCAGCGGCCGAATCTTGCGGTCCGCACCCATGCGCAGGCGACGCGCATTGAATTCGAGGGTCGCCGCGCAGTCGGTGTTCGGTTTCAGATCGCGGACGAAACCTATTCAGCACGTGCGGCACGCGAAGTCATCCTCGCCGCCGGGGCGATCAACTCACCACAGCTCTTGCAATTGTCTGGAATCGGCGACCTGGCGCTGCTCGACAAGATGCAAATCTCGGTGATCGCGCCTTCGGCGGGCGTGGGTCGCAACCTTGTCGATCACTATGCCGCTCGCATCGCGGTGCGTGTGCGAGGTGCAGCGACGCTCAACGAACGATCGCACGGCGGCCCGCTTATCGTTGAAGCCCTTCGTTATCTTTTTCAGCGACGCGGTTTGTTGACCATGGCGCCATCGAATGCCTATGGATTCGTGCGGGCGGTTGAGGGAGCTACCCGCGCGGACACGCAGCTATTGTTTACGCCGGCGAGTTCGGAGGTCGGTCAAGTGGTTGGGCAGGCCAAACTCGAACGAGAGCCCGGCATGACGTGCGGTGTCTTGCAATTGCGGCCGTATAGTCGCGGGCATGTCTGCATCGTTGACCGCCATCCGTTCACGGCGCCAGAAATCCAGCCTAACTACCTCGCCGACCCCCGCGATAGCGACACCTTGTTGGCCGGGCTGAGGTATGTGCGAAAACTCTTCGCGGCCGAGCCGCTTGCCTCATTCATCGCCGCGGAAACCTGGCCGGGCCGGGACGTTGGAAGAGATGATGAATTGATCGATTTCGCGCGCCGTACCGGATCGACCGTCTACCACCTGGTCGGTACTTGCCGCATGGGTGCAGAGGAATCGCTACCGGTTGACACATCCCTGAAAGTGCGGGGCGTCGAGGCGCTTCGCGTCATCGATGCGTCGGTGATGCCCTCAATCATTTCAGGCAACACCTATGCAACGACCATCATGATCGCCGAGCGCGGCGCGGATCTGCTGATGCGTTGACCGAGCGGCGCTTCCCTAAGGTTTGTTCTGCGCGGCAAGCACGTCGGCAGTGGTGGTAAATGAATCGGCGAAAAAGTCATCCAGCGCCAGATTGCATTTGGCGGTGAGGTCGTTGCGCGCGGAGTCCACCATGATCGGTACGCCGGATGCGTAGACTTGGTGCCCCGACAGGTCGGGAAAATCCTGCATCACTGCCCGGTGAACGAATCCGGCGCGACCGGTCCATGCGTCTTCGGGTATGGCATCGGAAATAACCGGCACGTATTGGAAGTTCGCCTGCTCCTTTGCCCATGCCTGGACAAGGTCGTTCAAGTACAGGTCTTTAGGCCGGCGGCCGCCCCAGTAGAGTGTCATGGTGCGGTCGCGATTGAGGCCTTTGCGGAATGCGTATTCAAGGATGGATTTGATCGGCGCAAATCCTGTGCCGCTCGCCAAAAAGACGATGGGTTTGGGCGATTCTTCGCGTAGATAGAAATTCCCCAGCGGGCCTTCGAAGCGCAGGATGTCGCGCTCCTTCATGGTTTTGAAGACATGTTCGGTGAATTTGCCACCCGCCACGAGGCGAACATGCAGTTGCGTGAACTCATCGTCATGCGGTGCGTTGCCAATTGAAAAGCTGCGCCGCTCGCTGTCTTTCAGAAGAAAGTCGATGTACTGCCCCGCCTGGAACTGTAACCGTTCGTTCGCCGGCAGCTTGATGCTGAGGATGACGACATCATCGGCCACGCGCTCGATCTTGTGGACACGGCACGGCAATTTTTTGACGACGACATCACCGGCCTGTCGGACGCGCGCTTCGATCACCAGATCGGACAATGGCTTAGCGCAGCAAAACAACGCGAAGCCGGCATTGCGCTCGATCTTGGAAAGCGCGGCCTCGCTATAGCTCCCGTAGTCGATCTCGCCCTGGACCAGCTTGCCCTTGCACGATCCGCACGCACCATTGCGGCAGCCATAGGGAATGTTGATCCCCTCGGTCAGCGCTGCCTTGAGAACCGTTTCGCCATCGGGAACGGTGAGTTGGGTGCCGGAGGGCTGAATGGTGACTTGAAACGGCATGGTGCTCTCTATGCAACAGGTTCTAGGTTAGGATCGCCGGGTGAACACGTTGCTCATCGTTGGCCCGGGCGATATCGGTCGTCGGGCATTACCTACGCTGCTTGCGAACTATCATGTCACGGCGCTCGTTCGCATGCACCGTACCGGGGCACGCGAATCGACGCTGGGCTGTCGTGAAATTCGCGGCGAACTGGACGATCCTGCAAGCTTAGCGCCCCTTTTTGGCGTGGCGACGCACGTCATCCATCTCGCACCACCGCCGGAACAGGGCCGGATCGACACGCGTACGCGTAATCTGATCCAGGCGCTATCGGGCGGCGCGATGGTAGCACAGGGCCTACCCAGCCGATTCGTCTATGTCAGCACGACCGGTGTCTATGGGGATTGCCAAGGGTCCCTCATCGATGAGGGACGACCGGTCAATCCCGCGACCGACCGTGCCCGCCGCCGCGTCGACGCCGAGGAACAATTGCTGGCATGGGGGCAGCGCCATGGCGTTGCCGTATCCATTCTTCGCGTGCCCGGAATTTATGCGAGCGATCGCTTACCGGTCGAGCGCGTCCGTCGCGGTACGCCGGTGCTGATCGACGGCGACGATGTCTTCACCAACCACATTCACGCCGATGATCTGGCGAACATCGTCTGTGCCACGCTTGAGCGGGGCGGGGCAGGCGAGATCTACAACACGATCGATGACAGCGAATTGAAGATGGGTGCGTGGTTCAATTTGATCGCCGACCGTGCTAGGTTAGCCCGCCCGCGTCAGATATCGCGCCAAGCGGCTGCCAGCGGGGAAATTCCGCCCCCTTTGCTGTCATTCATGAGCGAGTCGCGCCGCATCAGCAATGCGAAGATGAAGAGGTCTCTTGGCATCGTGTTACGGTATCCGACGGTGTATGACGGCGTACCTGCCCACATCGAGCCGGAACATTGATGCTTGGCCGTGGAGAACCCAAATGGCGATCCTGATGGTTTTGACGAATGCCCCTGATCAGGCGACGGCGGAGCGAATCGCGCATCACGTCGTTGCCTTGCGGGTGGCCGCCTGCGTCAATATTCTTGCCCCCTGCCGGTCCGTCTACTGGTGGCAGGGGACGATCGAAGGGACCACCGAAGTCCCGCTCATGATCAAGACCACCACCGATCGGTACCCTGACCTGGAACGTGCGATTAAGTCGATGCATTCCTACGACATTCCAGAGATCATAGCGCTGCCCATCACAGCCGGATTGCCAAGTTATCTGGCGTGGGTGGAGAGCGAATCGCGCCCTGGATGAGCCGGGGTGTGGTACTTGAACCGCTCCGCCTGGTCCTGGTCTATCCTCATCACCGATTCCAGACAACCTCAACGATTATGACGGTTCGCATTTTCATTTTTTTGCTGACGTTAGCGGTATCGTCGCTGACGCGTGGCGCCCCCGAGTTTCTCGAAGTCGACAAGGCGTTTGCGTTGACCGCGCGCACCATCGATGACCACACACTAGAGCTCAACTACAAGATCGCCAAGGGGTATTACCTTTACCGAGAGCGCTTCGAATTCAAAGCGGAGGGCGCCTCGTTTGGCACGCCGAATATCCCACCCGGCAAACGCAAGAAAGACGAGTTCTTCGGTGAGGTGGAAACCTATCGGGATGCATTGCGGCTGACCATTCCGATTACGGAGGCGAAGGGCGAGCAGTTCAAGCTGCTGGCGACCTCGCAAGGCTGTGCCGATGCCGGGATCTGTTATCCATCTTATACCCACGCGATGGCGATCAAGATTACCGCAGCCGGTGCCTCTTCGGTTACGTTCAGTTCGACTGCAAGCGCCCCACCTAGCCCGCAATCGACCGCAACAACCAGTCGCACCGAATCGGCTGGCAACGACGAAGCGCGATTTCAGGGCGTTCTCGCCGAGGGCAAGTTCTGGGCGATCGCGACGCTCTTTTTCGTCGCTGGTCTCGCGCTGACCTTTACGCCCTGCGTGCTGCCGATGATTCCGATTCTCTCGGGCATCATTGCCGGCGGCGGGCAAGCGATGACGCGGACGCGCGGATTCACGCTTTCAGTTGCCTATGTCGCCGGTGTCGCGGTGACCTACACGCTCATCGGTATTGCCGCTGCGCTATCTGGTTCGCTGTTCTCCGCGGCGCTGCAGAATGCTTGGGTCCTTGGCGTTTTTGCGCTGATTTTTGTGCTGCTATCCCTATCGATGTTCGGGCTGTACGAAATTGCGTTGCCGCAGTTTGTAAGCCATGGCGTCAACAACGCGGCGAACCGACTGGAAGGTGGGCGAATTGGTGCGGTCGCCGCCATGGGTGCGTTATCAGCAGCCATCGTGAGCCCGTGTGTGGCAGCGCCACTGGCCGGGGCGTTGCTCTACGTCAGCCAGTCTGGTGATGTGGTCCTCGGCGGATCCGCGCTCTTCGCGATGGCGCTTGGCATGGGGATGCCCTTGATTGCGGTCGGTACGTTTGAAAGTGCGCTATTGCCGAAAGCCGGCGCATGGATGGACGTGGTGAAGAAGGTGTTTGGCGTCATGCTGTTTGGTGTGGCGATCTGGGTCGTGTCACCGGTTCTTCCCGCTGAAGCTGTGATGCTGTTGTGGGGTGCGCTGGCCATCGGCGTGGCGATATTCTTGCGGGCCACCGACACGTTGCCGGCAGATGCATCAGGTACCCTCCGCCTTGCTAAGGCAATCGGCGTATTTGCATTGCTCTGGGGTGCTGCGTTGGTGTTGGGCGCCGCGATGGGGGCCCGCGATCCCTTGGCGCCGCTGGCGTCTGCCCCTCGTGCTACAGCGGTGGCGGGGTCCACGGAAGTCAAGTTCGAGCGCGTGCGGACAATAGAGGAACTCGATGCAAGACTCGCAGGTGCCACCAAGCCGGTGATGCTCGATTTCTATGCGGACTGGTGTGTTTCCTGCAAGGAGATGGAGCGATACACGTTTCATGACGAGAAGGTCCGTGCTCGCCTCGCCGCATTTACTTTGTTGCAAGTTGACGTCACCGCCAATAGCCCGGAAGACAAAGCATTATTGAAACGCTTCAAACTGTTTGGTCCACCCGGGATCATTTTCTTTGATCAATCGGGCAAAGAGATTCGGGGATTGCGCGTCATTGGTTACCAGCCTGCCGACCGATTCCTCAAAACGCTAGACCTCTCGGGATCCTAATCGGCCCCTGCAATGATTCGCCCGCTCGACGGCATCCTGGTTGTTTCGTTTGAACAGGCGATCGCTGCGCCCTTCGCGTCGCGCCAGCTTGCGGAGGCAGGCGCGCGTGTCATTAAGGTGGAGCGACCGGGCGATGGCGACTTTGCCCGTGTCTATGACCAGCGAACGCGCGGCATTTGCTCGCACTTCGTATGGGTCAATCGGTCGAAGGAAAGTTTGACGCTCGATATCAAGCATCCGGCCGCGAGCGAAATTCTCGATCGGCTCCTCGCCAAAGCCGACGTCGTCATGCAAAACCTCGCGCCGGGCGCTGCTGCGCGGTGCGGACTTGGCGCCAAGGCTCTGCGTGCGAAATATCCAAGGATCATTACTTGTGGGATTTCGGGCTATGGTGAGGATGGCCCCTATCGCGATAAGAAGGCTTACGACTTGCTGGTGCAAAGCGAGGCGGGACTCCTTGCCATCACTGGATCGGTCGACGAACCCGCCAAGGCCGGCATTCCGGTTGCCGATATCGCGGCGGGTACCAATGCTTATTCGAGCATCTTGAACGCCATCATTTTGCGCGGCCGTACCGGGGTCGGATCCGGTATCGATGTGTCGATGCTGGAGGCGCTCACCGAATGGATGGGCTTTCCCCTTTACTACACCATCGATGGTCAAAGCGCCCCGCCGCGGGCCGGAGCCAGTCACGCAACGATCTATCCCTATGGCCCGTTTTCTGCAGGTGACAACAAGGTCGTCGTGTTTGCAATACAGAATGAACGCGAGTGGGGTTGGTTCTGTAACGAGGTGATCACGCAACCCTCGCTGGTTGAAGACGCCCGTTTCAAAGGCTCGGCCGCACGTTCTTTGCACCGGCAGGCATTGAAGCAAATTATCGAAGGGGCCTTCAAGCCACTCTCGGCCAAGGAAGTCATCGACCGACTCAATGCTGCGAAAATTGCCAACGGGCGCATGAATCAGCTGAGCGAGCTCTGGGCGCATCCGCAGCTTGCTGCCCGCAAGCATTGGGCAGCGGTCAATTCACCGGTCGGCAACATTCCGAATCTCATGCCGGTCGGCAAGACCGACGGCTATGCGCCGCGTCTCGATCCAATTCCTGCGGTCGGCCAGCATACTCGGGGCATTTTGGGCGAGCTTGGATTTTCTGATCAGACCATCATGCAGATGCAAAGCCAAGGCGTGATCTAGCGTTTGGCGGGCCGCGATGCACCGCCAAATGATCCAGATCAAACGGCGATTGCGTCATCGCGTCAAACTTCCTTAAGAACTTGGCGATCGTCGTTGGACGGACCTTGCTACGGTTCCCCATGATGATTACGGTAGGCGGGCGATTAAACTACCTCAGTCATTGGGGTCCGTAATTATTGAACCGCGCGCGGCGTCAGACCGTCCGACGATGGCGCGCGAGCAGATCTCCATGTCTCGAATCTCACTCAATTGTCATTCAGGATTTCGACTGCGCGACCGGTCCGCGAGTCCGCGATGAAGGCGCGCCTTACGTCGCCTGGCGGACTCTTTGCGCTCATCGTCGTCGCGCTGATCGGTGGCTATGTCATCTATCCGAGTTTTGCCGGTCGTCAGGTTCCGACCGTAGCGTCGAAGCGCGTCGAACTTGTGCAGACGATTGTCGCCACCGGACGAGTCATTACCCCGTCCCGGGTTGAGCTGGGACCGGTCGTGGTCGGGACCGTCAGCAAGGTGCATGTACGTGAAGGGGACACCGTCAAAGCAGGTACCGTCCTCGCCGTGCTGAAGGACGACGAACCGCGCGCCGCGGTTGCCCAGGCAAGCGGCGCCCTCGCGGAAGCGGCGGCCCGCGTTGCGCAACTAGGCAATCTCGCGGCGCCGCTTGCTGAGCAATCGTTGATGCAGGCGGAGGCAAATTTCATCTGGGCGCGGGACGAGCTGGAACGGACCAGGCGACTTGCCGAGCGGGGCTTTTTCAGCACCGCCAAAGCCGAAGAGGCGGAGCGGAATGCGGCGGTCGCCCGGGCAGCCCGCGATGCGGCCTTGGCACAGGCTGCGACCAACCGCCCCGCAGGGCTCTGACTACGCGCTCGCCATCGCGCGGCATGCGCAAGCGAAAGCGTCGCTCGATGCGGCCCAGTCCCGTCTGGAAAATGTGTCCATTACAACGTCGGTCGGCGGCACCGTTTTGAAACGTCATGTTGAACCGGGTGATGTCGTCCAGGCGGGCAAGACGTTGTTCGAGCTTGCCGTGGTCGGGGAGATCCAGCTGGTACTACAAGTTGATGAGAAAAATCTTGCCGCATTGCGGCTCGATCAGAGCGTCGTCGCCGTTGCGGATGCCTACCCGAGCGAGCGGTTCGCCGCACGGGTTTTTTACATCACATCTGGGATCGATGCACAGCGTGGCTCGGTCGAAGTCAAACTTGCGGTATCGGCGCCACCGGCTTTCTTGAAGCCCGACATGACCGTTTCGGTCGAGATCGCTGCTGGCCGCGCGGAACATGCGCTGGTCGTGCCGGCGGAGATGATTCGCGAGGCGTCATCGGTTGCGCCGTGGGTTCTGGTGGTGCGGGATGGCATGGCGGTCCGCCAGTCGGTCAAGCTCGGCCTCAAGGGCAGCGGTCAGACGCAGATCATCGCGGGACTCAATGAAGGCGAGCGTGTGATTGCGCCAACGACTCCGGTTGTGCCGGGTGCCAATATTCACGCCATCGATACCACCATCTCATCGGGACCGGTACTCAAAGCCCAGGAAATCATTCAGTAGCGCCGGTTCGATCGTTTCACGCAACCTCGATGAGCTTACCGAAAGCGATGATGCCAACCACCTGGATTCTCGCCCTGCGATTCTTGAAGGAGAGACGCTTTCAGAGTGCGCTCATCATTCTTGGCGTTACCGCAGGCGTTGCGGTCGTTCTCACGATCACCGAACTCATGGGTGGATTGCAGGGCAATCTCGTGGCCCGCGTGTTGGGTGTGCAAGCGCATATCGTCGTGAAGCCGGCCGAAGACGATACCCGTCTGGTGCGCGATCGTGACGAGAACGTATCGATCGCTGCGCGGGTTGAAAAGCGCGCGCAGCGGCTGCGCTCGATCGATCAATGGGAAAGCGCTTTGCCGCTACTTGAGCGTGCTCCCGGCGTCGTTGCCACCGCACCGGTCGTGCAGGGTGCGGGGTTCGCTGTGCGCGGTGCCGCGTCGCGGCCAGTTGTATTGTTCGGTGTTGAGGCTGAACGCTATCTGCGCGTCATCCACTTTGATCGGTTCATTGTTAGCGGGCAATTTCGTGTGGCGGCCAATGATAGTGTGGTCGGCATTGAACTTGCCAAGGATCTCGGTGCGTCGATCGGCGATCGCATTCGCATTACGACTGCCGAAGGTGGCAATGACACGATCTCCATCGCCGGAATATTCGATGTCGGTTCGCGGGATCTTAACCGGCGCTGGATATTCGCTTCCCAGCGCATGGCCCAAAGTCTGCTCAATCTGCAGGGCGGCATCACCAATATTGATCTTGCGGTCGCCGATATTTTCGAGTCGGAGCGCATCGCACGAAGTATCGCAAACAGTGCCGGACTTACGGTGGAGAGCTGGATGGCCACCAATACGCAAACGCTGGCCGCATTTGCCAATCAAAACATGACGACGAGAGTGATTCGTGGCTTCGTCGTGATCATCGTGGCGCTCGGTATCGCCAGTGTTTTGGTGGTGTCGGTGGTGCAAAAGCAAAAGGAAATCGGCATTCTTCGCGCCATGGGCGCATCGAGCCAATCGATCATGAGAATTTTCCTCATTCAGGGTGGGATCGTCGGCATTGCAGGGGCAATCGCTAGATCAGCACTTGGTGCGCTGATCGTCTATGCCTTGTCGCGCTCATTGCGTAACGTCAACGGCTCGGCGTTGTTTGCGCCGGAGTTTGCGTTCTCAACCTTTGCGAGCGCAATCGGGCTAGCGCTGGCCGTCGGCGTGCTGGCGGCGGTCGCCCCGGCGCGTCGCGCCTCGCTGCTCGATCCGGTGGCTGCGATCCGTGGCTAGCGATCAAGTCGAAGCGGTTCTTCGTCTCGAGGGCGTACGCAAGTCCTACGGCGTCGGCACGCCGGTCGAAGCCGAGGTGCTGCACGGTATTGAACTGGTCGTTCGCAACGGCTCCTTTGACGCATTGACCGGGCCCTCCGGCTCAGGGAAAAGTACGCTGCTAAACCTGATCGGCCTGCTCGAACGCCCCACTAGCGGCAATGTCTATGTGCAGGGCGAAAATACCGCAATCCTCGATGATGCGCGCCTCGCGGCAATGCGTGGCCGCGCAATCGGCTTCGTCTTTCAGTTTCATCATCTGATTCCCGTCTTTTCCGCGCTGGAGAATGTGATGATGCCGATGCTCCTTGATCGCGGCCGACGCGATGCTGAAATGGAAGAGCGTGCCAGGGCACTGTTGTCGGATGTCGGACTCGCCCAAGCCATCGGGAAGAAACCCGCGGAACTGTCAGGTGGGATGCAGCAGCGGGTCGCCATTGCCCGGGCACTATCGATGCGTCCAGCCCTGGTATTGGCCGATGAACCTACCGGCAACCTTGACACGAAGACAGCCAATGAAATTTTCGATCTCTTGCGACAGTTCAACGAGCGCTATGGAACGGCCTTCCTGGTCGTGACCCACGACGCGCGCCTCGCTGCACGTTGTGATCGCAATATTGCGCTCGTGGATGGCCGGATCGTCCGCGATCCGGGCGGTACGCCTTAGGTGTGGCTAGTCGTCGGACCGGCCCTGTGCATTGGCAGCCCGCCTTTCGCGTATCGCTCGCCTGACGTTGCCAATCCATGCCAATGCACCGATGACAGTCAACACGGCGAGAACCGGCAGCGTTATGGCAATGTCGAACCGATGTGTCGCAGCGGCGGCTCGCATGTCTTCCTCATTGATGGCGAACAGTATCCAGCCACTGGCCGGCACCAGCTGCACCCATGGCTTGATGCCGGTGACGAAACCGGCCATCCATCGGTCGGACAGTGCGAAGCCAAGAAAGAGGAGGGCGATCGCGAAACCACGCAGTGGTTGGTTGACGAATGACTCGCCTAGATTGAAGAATGTGTCCACCGGCGCCACCTAAAGGGGGCAAGTTTAATTGTCCATCATAAGGTTTAAACCACCGGCTTTAGCCGGTCAGCTTTAGCTGCGAAAATGTGTCGTACCAAGGGAGGTGCGGCATGGAATACAGGTACGGTAGCCACACAGTATTTCAGATCGAGTATCACTTTGTGTGGGTG
>SHXR01000065.1 GCA_009693235.1 Betaproteobacteria bacterium
GGATAAGTTGATTTACTCGCTTGAGCATCCGCTCAACAAAGTGACCATCGCGATGGTGGGCAAGTACGTCGGCTTGACCGAGTCGTACAAATCATTGTCGGAAGCGCTCATGCATGCCGGCATGCACACGCAAACCCGGGTGGAAATTCGCTATATCGACTCGGAGAAAATCGAGTCCGACGGCAGCGCGGAATTGAAGGATGTCGATGCGATTCTCGTGCCGGGCGGATTCGGCAAGCGCGGCATCGAAGGCAAAGTGCGCGCCGTGCAGTTTGCGCGCGAACGTGGCGTGCCGTATCTGGGGATCTGCCTTGGCATGCAGATTGCGATAATCGAATTCGCGCGCAATGTCTGCGGATTGGCCGGTACCAACAGTACTGAGTTCGATCCTGATACGCCGCATCCGGTGATAGCGCTGATCACCGAATGGCATGATCGTGAAGGGCGGATTGAAAAACGCGACCACGCCTCCGATATGGGCGGGACGATGCGACTTGGCGCGCAGGCTGCAACGCTTGAGGCGGGCTCGCTCGCACGGCGCGTCTATGGTTCAGACACCATCAATGAACGGCATCGTCATCGCTACGAGGTGAATGAAGTCTACGTGCCACGATTGAAGGAGCGCGGCCTGCGCGTGAGCGGTGTGACCGTCGCCGATAATCTGGTGGAAGTGATCGAGCTGCCGAATCATCCATGGTTCGTCGCCTGCCAGTTTCATCCGGAATTCACTTCGCGCCCGCGCCAGGGCCACCCGCTTTTCAAAGCCTTTGTGGAAGCCGCGTTGGCGCGTCAGATGAGCGCGAAGCCAACATCGAAAGCCGCATGAAGCTGTGCGGGTTCCCGGTTGGGCTGGACCATCCCCTTTTTGTCATTGCCGGGCCTTGCGTCATCGAGTCCCGCGACATGGCCTTCGAAACCGCCGGGCGCCTGAAAGAAATCACCGGCCGCGTCGGCATCCCATTCATTTACAAATCGTCGTACGACAAAGCCAATCGTAGTTCCGGCAAATCGTTTCGCGGCCTGGGCATCGACAAGGGCCTGGAGATCCTCGCCGACGTTAAACGAACCCTTGGTGTGCCGATTCTCACCGATGTGCATGAAATCGATGAGATCGCGGCGGTGGCCGCCGTGGTCGATGTGATGCAGACGCCGGCATTCCTTTGCCGGCAGACGAATTTCATCCGTGCGGTCGCCTCTGCTGGGAAGCCGGTGAATATCAAGAAGGGCCAGTTTCTGTCGCCCTGGGAAATGAAGAACGTTGCCGACAAGGCGCGCGAAGCAAGCGGCACCGACAACATCATGGTGTGCGAACGCGGTGCGAGCTTCGGCTACAACACGCTGGTTTCTGACATGCGGTCGTTGGCTGTGATGCGCGACACCGGCTGTCCGGTGGTTTTTGATGCCACGCATTCGGTACAGCAGCCGGGCGGACAGGGCACTTCAAGCGGCGGCCAGCGCGAATTCGTACCGGTGCTGGCGCGCGCCGCGGTCGCAGTAGGCATCGCGGGCCTCTTCATGGAAACGCATCCGGACCCTGCCAAAGCCCTGTCGGACGGCCCCAATGCATGGCCGCTGCCATTGATGGAAGCGCTATTGCGGACACTGAAGACGCTTGATGCCGTCACCAAACGGGAAGGCTTGGCCGAAGAGCCGATGCTCGGTCGCCCAGGTCGTTAAAGCCTTACGTCATGGGACTCCTAGAATTCACTCGATCATGATAGGCAACGCATGAGCTCGATCGTCGATATCGTCGCGCGCGAAATTCTCGATTCCCGGGGCAACCCCACCGTCGAATGCGATGTGCTGCTGGAGTCGGGCGTCATGGGGCGGGCTGCCGTACCCTCTGGCGCATCGACTGGCAGCCGCGAAGCGATCGAGTTGCGCGATGGCGATGCAAAGCGCTACGGCGGCAAGGGTGTGCTGCGCGCGGTCGAACATGTGAATACGCAAATTTCTGAAGGCATCATGGGCATCGATGCTTCGGAACAATCGCTCATTGACCAGACGCTGATCGATCTGGATGGCACCGAGAACAAGTCGAACCTTGGCGCCAACGCGATGCTGGCGGTATCGATGGCCGTGGCCAAGGCTGCAGCGGAGGAGGCCGGTCTGCCCTTGTACCGCTACTTCGGCGGTGCGGGCCCGA
The DNA here is from genome assembly GCA_009693235.1 of Betaproteobacteria bacterium. Lineage (GTDB taxonomy): Bacteria > Pseudomonadota > Gammaproteobacteria > Burkholderiales > SG8-39 > SHXR01. The sequence goes on from SHXR01000065.1 coordinate 2,147, forward strand.
TGCAAATGCCGGTGCCGATGATGAACGTCATCAATGGCGGCGCGCATGCGAACAACAATCTCGACATGCAAGAATTTATGATTCTGCCGGTCGGTGCGCCAAGTTTTCGGGAAGCGCTGCGCTGCGGAGCCGAAATCTTTCAAACGCTGAAGAAGCTTCTCGATGCACGTGGCCTGTCCACAACCGTCGGTGATGAAGGCGGCTTTGCGCCGAGCCTGCGCTCCAATGAAGAAGGCATTCTCATGATTCTGGAGGCCATCGACAAGGCGGGCTATAGAGCGGGTGAAGATGTGCTGCTCGGTCTGGACTGCGCGAGTTCGGAATTTTTTCGTGATGGCAAATACGTCTTGAAGTCGGACAATCTTTCGCTGACGGCGGCCCAATTCACCGATTACCTCGCCACCTGGGTCGATAAATACCCGATCGTTTCGATCGAAGATGGCATGGCCGAGAGCGACTGGGATGGCTGGAAAATTCTCACGAAAAGATTGGGCGCGAAGACCCAGTTGGTGGGCGATGATCTGTTCGTCACCAATACCCGCATCCTCGCCGAAGGCATCAAGATGGGCGTCGCCAATTCCATTTTGATCAAGGTCAATCAGATCGGTACCCTGACCGAAACCTTCGCCGCGATTGAAATGGCCAAGCGCTCCCGCTATACCTCGGTGATTTCGCATCGTTCCGGCGAAACGGAAGACACGACCATCGCCGATATCGCGGTCGGTACCAATGCGCTGCAGATCAAGACGGGGTCCTTGTCGCGTTCTGATCGCATGGCCAAATACAATCAGTTGCTGCGCATCGAGGAAGACCTGGGCGATACCGTCAGCTTTCCCGGACGTGATGCGTTCTATCAGCTGCGATAGAAAAAAATCAGTCGTGCCGCGATGAAAATATTCGGACTCTTTCTCGCATTGCTCGTGGTGCTGATCCAGTACCCATTGTGGGTGGGGAGGGGCGGTTGGTTGAGGGTATGGGAACTCGATCAGCAACTGATCGAGCGGCGGGCACAGAATGAGCGCTTGCAGGCACGCAACGGTTCGCTGGAGGCGGAAGTGCGGGATTTGAAGAATGGGCTGGATGCCATCGAAGAGCGCGCCCGCTTTGAGCTTGGCATGATCCGTGCCGACGAAGTCTTCATCCTGATTCCCGCCGCGTTATCTTCCAGCGAGAGCGCGAAGAAAGGCGATGCGAAGCGGTAAAATCAGGGCGATCGTGCAGATTAGGAGAACCACCATGAAACTCACCAGTGCACAACGGGAAGAATTCGACCGCGAGGGTTACCTGTTTTTCCCGAGCCTCTTTTCACCGACTGAGATCAAGTCGCTCATCGATGAAGTGCCAGTCCTCTATGCGCAGAGCCGGCCGGAGAATGTGCGCGAAAAAGGCAGCGAGTCGGTGCGTACGAATTTCGCCGCGCATATGTACAACGAACAGTTTGCCCGGCTGGCGCGGCATCCCCGCATGGTCGAACCGATCGTCGATCTATTCGGTGAAAACGTGTACATGCATCAGTTCAAGATCAACGGCAAGATGGCCTTCGATGGCGATGTGTGGCAATGGCATCAGGACTACGGAACGTGGAAGAACGATGATCAGATGCCCGATGCCCGCGCGATGAACGTGGCGATCTTTCTCGATGAGGTGAATGAATTCAACGGTCCGCTGATGTTTATCCCGGGCAGCCATAAACTGGGTGTGCTCGATGCGGGCCATGACACCGCAACGACCAGCTATCCGCTCTGGACGATCAACGATGATGTGATTCGCCAGCTCGTCGGTCGGGGCGGCATCGTTGCCCCAAAAGGACCGGCCGGTTCGATGATCCTGTTTCATGGTTGCCTGGTGCATGCATCAACGTCGAACCTCTCGCCATGGAACCGGGTGAGCGTGTATTTGAGTCTGTGCGCCGTCTCTAATCATATTCGTCGCTTCAAGCGCCCCGGCTATATCGCCCATCGCGATTTCGCACCGATCCAATGTCTGCCGGACGATTGCCTCGTGAAGCCTTATGAGGTTGCCGTACCGTGGAAAAACGGTACACCGGCCGCCGAATTACAACCGCTGACCGTTGCGGCCTGATGGGACAAAGCCAATGAATCTCTACGCCAAGCTGGCGCAACGCGAAGCGCAAGGCAAACCACTTCGTGTCGGATTGATCGGTGCGGGAAAATTTGGCGCGATGTATCTCGCGCAAATTCCGAAAACCCCTGGCGTGCATCTGGCTGGGATCGCTGATTTGTCGCCGGCCGGCGCGAGGACCAATCTCGATCGTGTTGGTTGGGATCCGGCGATCTATAGCGCCAAATCACTGGATGTGGCGTTCGCCAAACGTCTCACCCATTTGAGCGATGACTGGGAAGCGCTGGTCGCTCACCCCGCGATCGACATCATCGTCGAGGCGACCGGCAATCCCACTGCCGCGGTGGCGCATGCACTGGCCGCCTTTCGGCATGGCAAGCATGTGGTCATGGTGACGGTGGAGGCCGATGCGTTCTGCGGTCCGTTGCTCGCACGCAAAGCTGCAGAAGCCGGGGTCGTGTATAGCCTCGCTTATGGTGATCAGCCCGCTCTGATTTGCGATTTGGTTGATTGGGCGCGTGCCGCGGGGTTTCCGGTGGTAGCGGCCGGACGCGGACACAAATGGCTGCCGCACTTTGCACAATCGACGCCAGAAACCGTGTGGGGCTATTACGGATTGACACCTGAGCAAGCCCGCGTCGGTGGCTTGAACCCGAAAATGTTCAATTCCTTTCTGGATGGCTCCAAACCGTCGATTGAAAGCACCGCAGTCTGCAACGCGACCGGCCTCACGCCGGCACCATATGGATTGTTGTATCCACCGGCCAGCGTCGATGACATTCCGTTCATCATGCGCCCCAAAGAAGAGGGCGGCCATCTGCATCATCGCGGCCAGGTCGAGGTCGTGTCATCGCTCGAAACCGATGGGCGCGCGATTCCCTACGACATCCGATTCGGCGTATGGGTCGTGTTCGAAGGCGACACCGAATATATTCGTCGTTGCTTTACCGAGTATGGTGTGCGCACCGATCCGTCCAGCCGCTACGCGTGCCTTTACAAGCGCTGGCATCTGATCGGTTTGGAGGTCGGCATCTCGGTGGCCTCCGTCGGCCTTCGCGGTGAATCGACCGGCTGCGCGACCGGCTTTCGCGCCGATGTCGTCGCCACCGCCAAGCGGAGCCTCAAAGCAGGTGAGATCCTCGATGGCGAGGGCGGCTACACCGTCTACGGCACGCTGTTCCCGGCGGCCGATTCGCTTGCTCTGGGTGGACTGCCGCTTGGGCTTGCTCACAACGTGAAACTCATCAACCCCATTGCAGCGGGCGCGCCGGTGCGCTGGGCCGACGTGCAAATCGATGCATCGCAGGATGCGGTGCGCGCACGCCGCGAAATGGAGGCAATGTTCGCGCTGCCGGCGAAGCTTGCCGCATAAGCGCAGCTTCTCAAAAACCCCTTCGCATCGCGTCGCCCCGATGATTCTCAGCGACGCGCAGCTGCAAATCCAGGACGCCGCGCGGCGATTTGCGCAACGCGAAATCGTTCCCAATGCGGCCGAGTGGGATTGCACGTGTACTGTTCCTGCCCATTTGCTGCGTGAAATGGGCAAGCTTGGCCTAATGGGGATGTGCATCGATCCTGCGTGGGGCGGGGCAGGTGCTGACTGGGTGTCGTATGTGGTGGCCGTCGAAGAGATTGCGGCGGGCGACTGCGGCCTTTGCAACATGATGTGCGTCAACAATTCGCCCAATTGCGCAGCGATCGAAGAGTACGGTACGCCCGAGCAGAAAGAACGCTTTCTCCGACCCTTGGCAAGCGGAGAACAATCGAGTGTTTTCCTCCTCACCGAGCCCGATGCCGGATCGGATGCAGCAGCCATTCGAACGCGTGCCACGCAGCAAGGCGACCGGTTTGTACTGAACGGTACCAAGCAGTTCATTACGGCCGGACGCACCGCACAGGTCGCCTTGATCGTTGCCGTGACAGATCCCAGCGCGGGAAAGCGCGGCATCTCCTGTTTTCTCACGCCCACCGATGCGCCCGGCTATCGCGTGCTGCGCGAGGAGGCGAAGCTCGGTCATCGTGCCGCCGACACCTGTCTCATCGCCCTTGACGACCTGGTCATCCCTGCATCGGGACTGCTCGGCCCGTTGGGTGGTGGCTACCGGATTGCGCTCGCCTATTTGAAGAATGGTCGCATTGGCGTCCCTGCCCAGGCGGTCGGCGTCGCGCGCGCCGCCTACCAGGCCGCACTTCGTTACGCGGGCGAGCGCAAGACCTTCGGCAAACCGATCATTGAACATCAGGCGATCAGCTTCAAACTTGCCGATATGGCCACCGCGATTGAATCAGCACGGCAACTCACCTTGCATGCCGCCCAGCTGAAAGACGCCGGACGCCCCTGTTTGAAGGAGGCGTCAATGGCCAAGCTTGCGGCGACCGAAATGGTCGATCGGGTCTGTTTTGACGCCATTCAGATCCATGGCGGCAATGGCTATCTGAATGATTTCCCGGTCGAGAAACTCTATCGTGACGCGCGCGTTCTTTCGATCTATGAGGGCAGCAACGAAATTCAGCGCTTGATCATCGGACGCGCGATCGCGGCCGAGCGATAGGGGAGGCGCAGCCTACGCAGGCTGCGGTGCACGTAGCGTGAGGCTATGCGGCTGTTGCCGCATTCCCACCGGTAGCGTTCGCCATGCGAAGGCGCGCACTTCACCAAATTCATGCGGGAGACGCGCCCAGCTCTCACCACCATCGGTGCTCGCAAAGACCTGACCAAGATTGGTCGGGCAGTACATTCGCATCGGGTCGCTCGGATTCATCGCGACACACCAGGGCGTGCTGTTCAAGGGTCCGGGCAATCGAGCGTCTTCCCAAGTCATCCCGTAGTCGCGGCTCCGCAGGAGCTTTCCGGTACTGCCGGGTGGGCCATCACCGTTGGTCAAGAAGACCACGCCAGAATGGTCCACGCGGGCAGCGATGCCGCGCGTGTATTGCCATCGCGAATCGAGCGGCTGATGGGTCCAGCTTTCGCCTTGATTGGTGCTCCGATGCAAGCCGCGATTGGTCGTACAGAGGATGGTGGATGGCTGTCCGGGCTTACGAACCACTGCGATGCCATGCACGTCGCCTGACACGAGGCCGCGATCGAGAAAGGTCCAGATCCGACCGCGATCGGTGCTGCGGTACAGGCCGCCAATTTCAACCGAAGCCCAGATGGTGTTCGGCTCAAACGGATCAAAAAGGATCTGCGTCACCCGCGTCGGACCCATGTTGATCTCAGAAAACTCGGCCATACCGGGTGTCACAATGCGCGTCCATGTCGCGCCGGCATCAATCGATTGATAGAACGCCGCCGGCCGCGTGCCGGCAAAAAGAATGCGCGGATCATTGGGATCTAGCGCCAGCGCCCAGATGTCTTGCATGGGCGAAGGAATGAGGCTCCAGCGCGCGGTGACTTCATTCCAGCGGAACAGCCCCATGTCGGTGCCGGCATAGAGTTCGTTGGGCGCTTGCGGATGCGTGGCGAAGCACCATACGCGCGCCTCCAGATACATGCCGGAATGACTATTGGGATGGGTCCATGACGTGCCAGCATCCTCGCTGAACCAGGCGGAATGCCCGGCCGTCCCCGCATAGACATGAATTGCATTCGCCATGGCGTCTCCGGTCGATCAAAAGAGTACGAAACAGTCTAACAAATTTCGCTGCGCCAACCTTAGCCGACCGGCTTTTGCAGCATCGTCTTGAGATGGGCCATGCGATCTTTGAAGGCGGGCGTCGGCAGCGTCGAGGCGGCCGCGGGCAGGGCATTCAAACCCATTTCGGCAATGAATCGCGAGGGTTATTTTGGTTCGAACTCACGCGCACGCTTGCGTTTACGACACCAGGTAAGCGTGAGGCTGCGTTGGGCGCGAGTCACACCGACATACATCAGGCGACGCTCTTCCTCGATACGCCCGGGGGCGATATCGCCCTCACCAGTGGGGTCACGTCCCAGATGCGGCAAATAACCCTCTTCAACACCCACCAGAAATACATGCGGAAACTCGAGCCCTTTGGAGGCATGCAGTGTGGACAGCTGCACCGAGTCGGACTCTTTGTCTTTATCGAGCGAGGAAAGCAATGCGATGGTCTGCGCGATTTCGATGAGTGATTTGTCGTCTTCCTCGGCACGTTTGGCAATCCAATTGCGAAAATACAACACGTTTTGCCATTTGTTGGCAGCGGTTCGCTCGTCGTTGCTGTCATGCAGATACTGCTCATAGCCGATCGCTTTAATAAAATCATCCAACACCACCCCCGCCGGTTCCCGTTTCGCCCGCCATTCGAAGCGATTCAACGTATCGCCGAATTGCCGCAAGATTTCCTTCGATCGTGCCGCCAACCGGTCGCTCAGTTCGTCCCGGTAGGTGGCCTCGAACAGCGACACATGCAACTCGCCTGAGAGCTTGCCAAGGGATTCGAGCGTCTGTGGCCCAATCCCGCGCTTTGGTGTGGTCGCCGCGCGAATGAAAGCAGGATCGTCGTCACCATTGACGAGGATGCGAAGGTAAGCAATCAGGTCGCGTATCTCCGCCCGCTCGAAGAAGGATTGCCCGCCTGACAGCACATACGGGACGCGTTCGCGCCGCAGCATTTGCTCGAAGGCTCGCGCTTGTTGATTGCTACGATAGAGAACGGCGTAGTCGCTGAACTTCGTGTGCTTCAACATCTTGTGGGCGAGCAGGCGCATCACGACTTGTTCGGCCTCGGCATCGTCATCATCGGCCGCGTTGACCACGACCTCATCGCCAATGCCAAGATCCGACCACAGGCGCTTCTCGAAGATCTTCGGATTCTTCGCAATCAAGGTATTTGCAGCATGCAAAATGCGTTGACTCGACCGGTAATTCTGTTCCAACTTTACGATCTTCAAGGTTGGAAAGTCCCGCTGCAAACCGGTGAGATTGTCAAGCGTCGCACCGCGCCACCCATAAATGGACTGATCGTCATCGCCCACCAACGTAAAGGATTGCCGCTCACCGGTGAGCACGCGCAGTAGCTCATATTGGCAGGCGTTGGTGTCCTGATACTCGTCGACCAGCAGATAGGCAAACCGATCCTGCCAAGCTTTGCGCGCCTCCGAATCCTTGCGAAACAGTTCGGTTGGCAGCCGAATTAGATCGTCAAAATAGACCGCCTGGTAGGCGCTGAGCGTTGCGCTGTAATCACAGTAAAGCCGCGCGGTTTGGGCGGCATCCTCGTTTTGCGCGCTGGCAATCGCCTCCTCAGGCGAAAGCATGGCGTTCTTCCATAGCGAAATTGTGCTCTGCGCACGTCGCAATGAGGCCTTGTCGGTGGTCGCCAAGAGGCCTTGCGAAATGCCGAAGCAATCGTCTGCGTCAAAGATGGAAAACGTACTGCGCAGTCCAAGCCGTCTCGCTTCGGCGCGCAGAATTTTAACGCCCAAGACGTGAAACGTGCTGATCGTGAGACCTTCGATCGCGCCCTTGCCGATGAGAGATGCCGCGCGCCCCTGCATTTCCCGGGCGGCTTTGTTGGTAAAGGTGACCGCCGCAATGGTGCTCGCGGCGACCCCCCTGATCCTTAATCAAATAAGAAATTTTATGGATGATGACGCGTGTCTTGCCACTTCCTGCACCGGCAAGGACAAGACGGGGGGGAATCGATATGGCGAACTGCTTCGCGCTGCGGCGAATTCAAACCGTCTGACATGAAGGATCGTACACTGCGGGCGGGATCCACCGGGGTTTTTATGGAGAAACGGCACGATGAAAGTTCTGGGTGTTGGCTGTTGTTGGGAAGAACTCGCCGCGGGTGACCAGTTTCGTACGCTCCGGCGCACACTCACGGAAACCGACCTCGTCAATTTTGTTTCCGTCACCGGTATGACTGAAGTGATCTTTATCGACGCGACGCATGGTGAGCACAATGGCGCCATTCGCGGCCGATTCGTCCCGGGCGCGCTGACCTATACGATCATCGAAGGCTTGCAATGTCAGGGGTTTTTTCAGGGCACCGGATTGGCGATGCTGGAACTCGAGCAGAAGATGATGAAACCGGTGTTCGTCGACGACACCGTCTATGCAGAAATTGAAGTGATCAGTATTAAGCCCACCTCGCGCGGTGGTCGCGCCATCGTGAGTTCCATGAACAACGTTCGCAACCAGAACGGCGATCTGGTGATGACCTACAAAGCGGTGCGTATGATGGCTGGGCGTGCTGAGCGGGATGCCGTCGGGCGCCCACCGGGTGAACTGGCCGCCTGATAACCGGTGGCAATCCGTTGGCCGCCGGCGGGCGGGGTGCACCGCGCGCCCTCGTTAGGCTGACGGCGTGGTCGAAGCATCGGTAGGCGGTACGAGGGGCATCGACATGCCAACCGCCGTTTCCGAATCCTCATAATAGTTCGGTCGCAGGGCGTGTTCACGAAACCCGCATTTGCGATAAAACAGGCGGGCCGAGCGGCTCTTCAGGCGATGATTGGATTCAATCCGGGTGATGCCGGCGGTATAGCAGGAGACCTTCAGCCAATCGATCATTTGCCGGGCAATGCCCATTTCCCGATACGGTGGTTCGACCGCGATTCGAATCAGCCGCGCCACTTCGTCAGCGAAGTACATGCTGGCAAACGCGGCAACGATGCCCCGGTCGCAGCAGACGATGGTGGTGATATTCGGGTCGTTTAACACTTTGCTTACAAAGTCGGGTGTCCATTTTCAGGCCAAGTCCGCCTCGATGAGATCGCGGGACATATAAGCAATAGCGCTGAGGTCTTTTTCTGTCGCAATGTTTATGGAGAGTTCTTTGTCGATGCTCATGCGATGCCCCGTGAATCAATCAGGGCAGCGATAGTAGAAAATCATTGGTGAACGATGGGTGAACGAATTCCAATACGTAGATTTTTACGGTAACGCGCTAACGAAGTGGACCGCATAGCGATCTTCGCGCCGGAAACGAAACAATCCTGGCCGCGCGCGTGTGATGCACCGCCTGCGGATTTACGCCATGTCACAGCAAGCGATGAGGCGATGCGGCTCAGGCCATCGCGGCGAGCAGATCCGTTTCGAGATCGATCACGATGCGCGGCCGGTTCAACGAACTCCCGCCGATCAGGAACACGTCTTCAGCGCGCTCACCGAGGGTGGTGATCTTTGCGGTATGCAGATTGACCTCATATTGGGAGAGCACCTTGGCAATACCGTATAGCAATCCCGGTCGATCACCTGCCGTCACCGAGAGCACATGAAATTGCCCTTTGTCATCGGGACGAATGCTGACTTCAGGCTGAATCGGGAAATGCCGCAACTGACGGGACAAGCGTTTTTGGCCGGCCATCGGCCACGCGCTTTTTTGCATCAGCAGCTCGGCCAGTTCATGTTCGATCCGGGCGATCGATGATCGATAGTCGGGATCGTGTCCTGCCGCCAGTATCTGAAACGTGTCGAGCGCGTAGGCGTGCCGAGTGGTGTGGATCTTGGCGTCGACGATATTGAATCGGATGCTTTCAAAATAGCCACAGATGCGCGCAAAGAGCTCCTGCTGATCCGGACAGTAAATCATCACTTGGACACCTTCGCCGACGCTGGAAAGGCGTGCCTTGACGACCGGCGCCGGCGACTTGACGCGGTAATGCAGATTGCGGGTTTGCCAAGCGATTTCACTGGCATCGTGGCGCAGGAAATAGGCGACGTCGAGCTCTGACCACAGACTGTCCTTCGCCGTATCGGAGAGGGCGTAGAGCCTAAGCAGGCGCAATGCCTCCGCTTGCTTGGCCTGCACGTCTTGCTCGAGATCGACCGGCGTGCCGCGCAGGATCCGACGAGTGTAGCGAAAGAGGTCTTCCAGCAGCTTGCCTTTCCAGGCATTCCAAACCTTCGGGCTGGTACCGCGAATATCGGCAACGGTGAGCAGGTAGAGAGCAATCAAGCGGCGTTCGGTGCCGACCACTTCGGCGAATCGGCGCACCACATCTGGGTTGGCGAGATCCTGCTTCTGCGCGACCGACGACATGGTGAGGTGATGGGCAACCAGAAAGCCAACCAGTTCGGCATCCTCCTCGGCGAGACCATGCGCGCGCGCGAATCGAATGGCGTCGACTTTGCCAAGCGCCGAGTGATCGCCGCCACGCCCCTTGGCGATGTCATGAAACAACGCGGCCAGATAGAGCAGCCAGTGGCGCTCGAAGTTCGCGATGAGGCGGCTGCAAAGCGGATACTCGTGAGAAAACTCGATCATGGTGAAGCGGCGCAGATTGCGCACCACGGTGAGGATATGCTGGTCGACCGTATAGACGTGGAAAAGATCATGCTGCATTTGACCCACGATGCGGCCGAACGCCGGAATGTAGCGCCCGAGGATGCTGTATTGATTCATCCGCCTGAGCCCGTGGACGATCCCTCTTGGCTGTTGCAAAAAAGCGATGAACCGTAGTATGTTTTCCGGATCTCGACGAAATTTTTCATCGATGCGAACGCGCGCACGCCATAGCGCACGCAAGGTGGGCGCCGTCATGCCTTTCAATTCCGAGTGCTTTTGCAGCAGCAGAAAGCTGTCGAGAATCGCGCTTGGCGCGCGTTCGAAAAGCTGTGGATCTTTGGCGTCGAGCAGGTCGTGAATGGCTTGAAAATTTTCATCGACATCAACCGGCGCCGCTTCAATCGGCTGCACGACGCTGGCGATATTTTGCAGGACGATCGTATTGAGTTGGGTAACGGCCTTGGCGTTCCGGTAATAGCGTTGCATCACCACTTCGCTTGGACGACGATGGGCCGGACCGTTCACACCGATTAGCCGGGCGAGATCACCCTGAAAGTCAAAGAGGATGCGGTCCTCGCGTCGCCCGCTTACGATGTGCAAATGGATGCGTGTGAGTTGAATGAACCGCTCGACTTTACGCAGTTGCAGGGCTTCATCGGGTGTGACCAACTCGCGGCCGGCTAATTCCGCCCAGGTCTTCCCAAGCCCCATTGCCTTAGCGACCCATCGGATGACCTGGAGATCGCGTAGCCCGCCGGGCGATTCCTTCAGATTGGGTTCCAGGCTGTACGGACTATCGTGGTACTTCTCATGGCGCTGCTGCTGTTCGAGCCGTTTGGCATGAAAGAAGCGCACCGGATCGATGGCCGCGCGGATCTGCTGCTCGAATGCCGCAAAAGCCTGCCGCGTGCCCGCCACGCGCCTTGCTTCCAGCATCGAGGTCGCCACCGTAATGTCCTTGGCGGCCTCCTCGGAACATTGCTCGAGGGTGCGCACGGCATGGCCCAATTCGACGCCGATGTCCCACAATCCGCCAACGAAGGATTCCAGGCGCGCGTTGTCGGCGGCAGAGGCGCCGTCCTGAATCAGGATCAGCACATCGACATCGGAGAAGGGATACAACTCGCGTCGCCCGTAGCCGCCTACTGCGAGCAGCGAGAAGGCTTTGGGCAGGTCGGCATCAGCCCATAGCGCTCGCAGGGCACGATCGACGATCGTCACATGATCGTTGAAGAACCTGGCGATATCTGGTTTGGCGCTGAATCGCAAACGGAGGGCATCGCGTTCAGAACGCAATCGGTCACGCCATAGGGCGACCAGGGTCATGCGATATGCGTGACACCGGTGCGCGCGAAGGCGGGGGCTTGCGGCATGCCGGACGATACCGTCAACACCTCAAATCCAAGTGGGGTCACCAACACCGTGTGTTCCCATTGTGCAGAAAGGCTGTGGTCTTTGGTCACGATGGTCCAACCGTCGGCAAGCTCGCGAATGGCGGCGCGCCCAGCGTTGATCATCGGTTCAACGGTAAAGGTCATGCCGGCTGCAAAGACCACACCCGTGCCAGGCTTGCCGTAGTGCAGCACCTGCGGTTCTTCATGAAACTTACGACCGATCCCGTGCCCGCAGAATTCGCGCACGACGCTATAGCCGTGCGACTCGGCATGCTGCTGAATGACGGCACCGACATCGCCAAGCGTCGCGCCCGGGCGCACCGCCGCGATGCCCCGCCACATGCTCTCGAAGGTGATATCGCAGAGACGGCGGGCTTGAATCGACGGTTCACCGACGTGATACATCCTGCTGGTGTCGCCGTGAAACCCATTCTTGATGACGGTCACGTCGATGTTGACGATATCGCCTTGCTTCAACACTCGCTCGCCCGGGATGCCATGACACACCTGATGATTGACGGAAGTGCAGACCGATTTGGGAAACGGCTTATAGCCAGGCGGTGCGTAGTTAAGGGGCGCCGGAATGGTGCCCTGCACGTCAACCATGTGATGATGACAAAGACGATCGATTTCGCCGGTCGTCACCCCGGCTCGCACATGCGGCGTAATGAAATCAAGCACCTCGGCCGCCAGGCGACCGGCGATGCGCATCGACTCAATTTCTTCGGCGGTCTTAAGCTGAACGGCCACGGGCATGATTCCACAAAAACGTCGGAGGATACGGTATCCCATCGCCTGCGGCAATTCAGCCGCAGGCAGTCCCTATTGTATCGATAGTGCGCGCATCGCTTGCCCCGCATCCCATTCGGCACGGCGCGCGCGGATGCGAGCTACCCTACCGTTTCGGATCATCCCGTAACAAGCTGATTTGATAAGGCAAATCATTGAGGCAAATCCGCCAGCGTGTTACACTTGGCCAGTTTGTTAGTGGGCATTACTGCTCGCTATGAGCAGCGCGGCAAGAAGGTTGTGGTCGCACAATCGGGGTGACTCGGCGTGACTTAGCGTTTGACGCGCGCAGTGCAAACAAAAAATATCTGTTGCCTCCCTTAGGGTGCCGGCCTCTGCCAAGAGGCCGGTTCGGTGAGGTGGACAGCCAATCTAACCCTAAGACTAGGAGTCGTACATGTCTGCTGTCACGATGCGGCAGATGCTCGAAGCTGGCGTTCATTTCGGGCATCAAACTCGGTTCTGGAATCCGCGCATGGCCCCGTTCATCTTTGGCCATCGCAATAAAATTCACATCATCAATCTCGAAAAGACGATGGTGATGTACATGGAGGCGATGAAGTTCATTCGTCAACTCTCCGCCAACAAGGGAACCATCCTCTTTGTCGGTACTAAGCGTTCCGCCCGCGAGATCGTGCGCGAGGAAGCGGCGCGTTGCAGCGCCCCATTCGTCGATCACCGGTGGCTGGGTGGCATGCTCACCAACTTCAAGACGGTCAAGCAATCGATCAAACGGCTGCGCCAGATGGATCAGATCATCGCCGAAGGCGGTCTCGAGAAAATGACGAAGAAGGAAGCCTTGTCGTTTTCGCGTGAATTGGAAAAACTGAATCGCAGCCTGGGGGGTATCAAGTCCTTGGACAGCCCACCTGATGCGCTGTTCATCATCGATGTGGGTTATCAGAAAGGTTCCGTTCAAGAGGCGACCAAGCTGGGCATCCCGATCGTCGCAGTGGTGGATACCAATCACACGCCCGAGAACATCAGCTACGTCATTCCTGGTAATGACGATTCGAGCCGCGCCATTCGACTGTACGCAAGTGGAGTTGCCGATGCGATCATGGAAGGGCGCAACCAATCGATTCAAGAAATTATCACCAGCGGGTCCGATGAGTTCGTCGAAGTCGACGACGCCGAAGAGGCCGCCTAGTCATCGACCGTGTCCCATCGGCAGCCAGCCGATGGGCACCCTGTACTGGCTTTACACCCCGATTCTGGAGAAGCAGTGATGGCCGAAATAACCGCGAGCATGGTTCGCGATCTGCGCGAGCGCACTTCGCTTGGCATGATGGAATGCAAGAAGGCGTTGACCGAAGCCAACGGCAACATGGAAAAAGCGGTCGAGATTCTGCGGGTGAGAAGTGGCGCGAAGGCTGAAAAAGCCGCCTCTAGGGTTGCTGCCGAAGGCGTAATCGGCCTTTACGTCGCCCCCGATGCCACGCTCGCCGCCATGGTGGAAATCAATTGCGAGACCGATTTCGTGGCGAAGAACGAAGAGTTTCTCGCGTTCGCCCGTGGGCTTGCTGAGAACATCGCGTGGCACAATCCCGCTGATTTGGCGGCGCTTGCCAAGCTGCCAAGCGATGGCGGAACCGTCGAGTCCAAACGTCAGGCGCTGGTCCAGCGCATCGGCGAGAACCTGTCCTTACGGCGTTTCCACCGCGTGGCCACCGATGCCAAGGTGGCTTCCTACGTGCACGGTGTCAAGATCGGCGTGCTGGTGGAATATGAAGGCGATGAAGCGGCCGGCAAAGACGTTGCCATGCATGTCGCGTTTGCCAAGCCACCGTATCTTTCGCGCGCTCAAGTGGATCCGAACTTGATCGAACAAGAGCGGAAGATTCTCGAGGCCCGGGCCAAGGAATCAGGCAAGCCGGCGGACATCGTGGCGCGCATGGTGGAGGGTGGCATCAACAAGTTTATCGGTGAGAACACGTTGCTTGGCCAGCCGTTCGTGAAGGATGACAAGCAGACAGTCGAGAAAGCGATGGCCGCCCGCAAATCGAAGGTGCGTGATTTCCGCTTCTTCATGGTGGGTGAGGGCATCGACAAAAAAGTAACGGACTTCGCCGCCGAAGTGAAGGCGCAAGTCGGACAGGCACGATAGGTCAGGGCCGCCCATGAGCGAGCCACGTTATAAACGGATCTTGCTTAAACTTTCGGGCGAAGCGCTGATGGGCGATGACCCCTTCGGCATCAATCGCGGCACCATCGAACGGATCGTCGATGAAATCTCCTCGATCATGTCCCTCGGTGTAGAGGTGGGTGTGGTGATCGGCGGGGGCAATATCTTTCGGGGCGTTGCCTTGGGTGCCTCCGGGATGGATCGCGCGACCGCTGACTACATGGGCATGCTGGCCACCATCATGAATGCGCTCGCGCTGCAAGACGTGATGCGCCAGAAGGGCCTCAATGCGCGGGTGCAATCGGCCCTCAACGTCGAGCCGGTCGTCGAACCGTATATTCGCGGCAAAGCTATTCGCTATCTCGAGGAAGGCAAGGTCGTCGTCTTTGCAGCGGGCACCGGCAACCCGTTTTTTACCACCGATACGGCGGCGGCCCTCCGCGGTCGTGAGATCGAGGCGCAGGTCGTGCTCAAGGCGACCAAGGTCGATGGCGTCTATACCGCCGATCCGAAACGCGTGCCGGATGCCAAGCGCTATGACTCGGTCACCTTCGATGAGGCGATCCAAAAATACCTGGGGGTGATGGACACCACCGCGCTCGCGCTCTGCCGGGATCAGCGCCTGCCGATTATCGTCTTCAGCATCCTTAAACCCGGCGCCTTGAAGCGCATAGTCCTTGGCGAGCAAGAGGGCACGCTCGTTCACAACTAAGCGTTGCAGGCGCGATTCGATGAGCAAAGTGTGGCGTACTGCGATCCGTTCGATGACGACAATCCATGACAGTCTCGCGAATGCGAAAGCCCTGCGCGAATCGGGTTGGCTGCGTCCGCGTTACTCCGGGGAGAGATGAATGGCTACCATTGCTGAAATCCGTAAGGCGACCGAACAGAAAATGCTGAAATCCATGGAGGCGCTGAAGGCTGATCTTTCCAAGATCCGCACCGGACGCGCCCATGCCGGCCTGCTTGATCACATCATGGTCGATTATTACGGGACCGCCACGCAGTTATCCCAGGTGGCTAAGGTCACCGTCATCGACGCCCGATCGATCGGCGTCGCGCCTTGGGAAAAGAAACTGCTGCCGGTTGTGGAGAAAGCCATCCGCGATTCCGATCTCGGTTTGAATCCGGTGACGCAAGGGGATTCAATTCGGGTACCGATGCCACCGCTCACCGAACAACGACGGCGCGACCTCACCAAGGTGGTGAAACAAGACGCGGAAGGCGCGCGTATCGCCATAAGAAATCAACGACGTGATGCAAATAATGGTTTTAAGGAGCTGCTCAAGGCCAAGGACGTTTCCGAGGATGAGGAGCGGCGCGCGCAGGACGACATCCAAAAGCTCACCGACCGGTTCATCGCCGAGATCGAGAAGCTCGTCCAGGCAAAAGAGCAGGAGCTGCTGACGGTCTGAAGGTTGCCAAGCGTTTTTCTCCTGGAGGTATATGCCGATGCTGTTCGCGAGTTCTACGCGTGACATCCCAGCCCTAAGGCGGGTTCCCGAGCATGTCGCCGTCATCATGGACGGCAATGGTCGTTGGGCGAAGAAGCGATTCATGCCGCGCGTTGCAGGGCATCACCAGGGCGTTGAAGCGGTGCGCGGGATCACGCGAGACTGCGCCGCGCGCGGCGTTCGTTTTCTCACGCTGTTTACTTTTAGTTCCGAAAACTGGCGCCGCCCGCCCGACGAAGTCGCAGTCCTTCGGCAACTGCTCCACCGCGCGCTGGAAGACGAAGTCGAGTGGCTGCACAGTGCCCGGGTGCGCTTGAAAATCATCGGCGACATCACCGCGTTTGGCGCTGATACCGTGGAACTGGTCAAGCGAGTCGAGGCAAAGACCGCGGGCAACGAGCGACTCGTATTGACGCTTGCGGTGAATTACGGTGGACGCTGGGACATCATACAGGCGATGAATCGGTTGGCCGTAGCGCACCCGGAGCGTGCCGGTCAATTCACCGAGGCCGACCTCGCACCATTTCTGGCCGGTAGCTACGCGCCAGAACCCGATCTGTTCATTCGCACCGGTGGTGAGCAGCGCATCAGCAATTTCCTCTTGTGGCAACTTGCCTACAGCGAGATGTACTTCACCAATACCCTCTGGCCCGATTTCAATGCCACCGAACTGGACGCTGCCATTACCGCGTATCAGACGCGGGAGCGCAGATTTGGACGCACCAGCGAGCAACTTTCCGAAGAAAAGCGCAAGGCGCTGCCAGCGGAGGGCGCCTTAGCGCAGCATAGCTCCCGGGACGCACTCGTACGCTCGGTGCCAGGGTAACTGCGGATGCTGCGCCTCCGCATTCTTTCGGCCTGCGCGTTAGGCGCCTTGTTGTTGGCCATCTTGCTGTTCTTGCCGCCGCTCGGCTGGACCTTGTTCGTCATCGTCGTCATCGCGGTCGCGGCCTGGGAGTGGGCGGGCTTTGCCAAGTACGCGGTGCCTGCTCGCCTCAGCTATCTGGTCGCCATGGTATTGCTCACGCTTAGCGTTCTCGCCTGGGCAGGTGTCTTCCAGGAAACGCCGGTGCGCGATCGGTTCTCGGCGGTCTTTTGGATCGCGTCACTGTTCTGGATGCTCGGTGTGCCTTACTGGATATGGCGCATGCCAATGAACCCGTCTGGTTGGCTTGTATTGGCAATTGGGATGGTCGTGCTTCTTGCCACTGCGCTGGCGATCGTCGACCTGCGTACGGCAGGCGTCGGCGTCATGCTTGCCATCATGGCGATCGTTTGGGTCGCGGATGTCGCCGCTTATTTTGTCGGTCGGGCCATCGGAAAACATAAGCTCGCCCCGCGCGTGAGCCCAGGCAAGACGGTCGAAGGAGCCATCGGTGCGTTGATTGGGGTCGCTATCTATGCGATCGCTGCTACGCTCGCCTTCGATTTGATTTCAGCCACGTTGGCTGCGACGCTCGCCGTGGCAATCGGCCTGGCATGCTTTGGTATTTTGGGCGACCTATTCGAGTCCGCGCTCAAACGCCAGGCGGGCATCAAGGACAGCGGCAACGTCTTGCCGGGGCATGGCGGCATTCTCGACCGTATCGATGCGCTGCTACCGGTCCTTCCAATGGCCGCCTTGTTATTACCACGATGATGAAAAACGTTCTCATTCTTGGCGCGACCGGATCGGTTGGCAAAAATACGCTCGACGTGATTACGCGCCATCCGGATCGGTTTCGCGTCGCGGGCGTCACCGCTGGGCGCCGCATCGACGATCTCATCAGCATTTGCCATCGTCACCGTCCTGATTTTGCGGTGATTGGCCCAACGGTCGATTTCAGTGCTGCCAAAAGTGCTCTGCGCGCCGCCAGCCCCCGCACCGAACTGCTGGCCGGTGAAGAGGGATTAGTTGCGGCGGCAACCGCGCCGAACGTCGACGCGGTCATGGCGGCCATCGTCGGATCGGCCGGACTGCGCCCGACCCTCGCTGCAGCGCGAGCGGGGAAGAAGGTCCTGCTCGCCAACAAGGAATCGCTCGTCATGAGTGGCGGCCTCTTCATGCAGGCGATCGCGCAGGCCGGCACCACGCTGCTCCCCATCGATAGCGAACACAATGCGATTTTTCAGTGTTTGCCGGCCGCCGATGGCCGACTGTCGAAAGGCGTCAAGCGCATCTTACTCACCGGTTCGGGCGGCCCATTTCGTACCCGCAGTCTTGCATCGTTGGCGCGCGTGACGCCAGCCGAAGCGTGCAAGCATCCGATCTGGAGCATGGGGCCCAAAATATCGGTGGACTCTGCAACCATGATGAATAAGGCACTTGAGATCATAGAGGCGCACTGGATATTCAATGCTGGGCCAGAGCAGATTGAAGTCGTGGTCCATCCGGAAAGTGTCGTGCACTCGATGGTGGAATACCAGGACGGCTCAGTGCTCGCACAACTTGGCAATCCTGATATGCGTACGCCGATCGCCCATGCGCTCGCCTATCCCGACCGGATCGACGCCGGTGTGGCCCAGCTTGATCTCGCAAGGATCGGACAGCTGAATTTCGAGCCGCCCGACCCGGTCCGTTTTCCCGCGTTGCGATTGGCCTACGAAGTGCTCAAGGCATCCGATGCCGCCGCCGTTACGTTCAACGCTGCCAACGAAATAGCGGTTCAAGCGTTCCTGGAGGAACGCCTGTCGTTTGTCGACATCGTAGGGATCGTTGAAGCCACTTTGCAAGCCAGCCAAGACGTTACCATCGCTACCGTCGA
>SHXR01000066.1 GCA_009693235.1 Betaproteobacteria bacterium
CATGGGCTTTCGCTGCAAGACAATCGCGCGCAACACGCTGTCCAACGCGAACGCCGTGCGGCCCTGGCAGATATACGCCGAGTTCGCCCAGCATCTGATTGGCATCGCTCGGCCGCTGTACGCCAACGAGCCGTTGGCGGTGGAGTTGGGGGTCTTGCCATCGGTGATATGGATGAAGCTTGGGATCGTACCGCGCAAATCCAGCAAGGTATGCAGCTTGATGGCGGCCTTGGCCGAGCGGAACGGTGCCCACGGATAGACCGACAGACACAGATCGATTGTCGTGGCATCGAACGCGTAGACCGTTGCCCCGAAAATCAACGACTTCTTATCGACTTGTCTGCGCAAAAGACGAGAGGATCTCCGCGTTCGAACGGCTTTATTGCTGCAGCGGCAGGCGCCTCCCATGAGGAAACAAGCTGCCCGTGATTAAGAATGGCCACCAGGGGTCGATTTGGGGGCAAGTCGGCAAAGCCACCGATGCTGCCCTGGCCTCGGGCGCCTTGGTCGCCATCCGGACCACGGCTGCCACAGTGGCGGACGGCGGGGTCGAATTTGTGGTCCGCGAGGTGTCGTCACTGCTTGAGAAATTCGACGCCCAGGCCAAAGCCGCGCCGCAGCGCAATCC
Source organism: Betaproteobacteria bacterium (assembly GCA_009693235.1). Lineage (GTDB taxonomy): Bacteria > Pseudomonadota > Gammaproteobacteria > Burkholderiales > SG8-39 > SHXR01. The sequence goes on from SHXR01000066.1 coordinate 629, forward strand.
ATTTCTGCCCTATGAAGAGGCCCTCTATCTTGGGCACCTCTCGCCGACGCACCTCGCACTGCTAAACAAGTTCCCGGTCATGGGCCGGCATTTCCTGGTTATTTCTGAGTCGTTTGTGCATCAAGAAACGCTATTGCTGCCGGAGGATTTCATCGCGTTGGCGCGGGCGTTGGGTGAATCCGATGCGCTGGCGTTCTACAACGCGGGCCGGGCGGCGGGCGCCAGCCAGCGTCATCGGCATCTCCAGGTGGTTCCCCTGCCGTTCGAAGGCGCGTCGCATGGAACGCCCATTGACCCAGCGCTAGCCGCGCAACAGGGCAAGGTGGGCACTGACATCGCCGATCTAGGCTATCGCCATGCGCTCGGCTGGCTGCAGCTGGAGACAAGTCCGGACAGCTGCGGCCTGGCGATGCATGCGCTCTACCGCAGGCTGATTGGCCTGCTTGGCATCACGAGTGTCGCAACGGCGGAAGGGGACCGGCAATCGAGCGCCTACAATCTGATCGCCACGCGTTCATGGATGCTCATCGTGCCCCGCACCCGCGAACATTTTGCATCGATCTCGATCAATGCCCTCGGGTTCGCGGGATCGCTGTTTGTCCGCAACGACGCTGAGCGAGAGCTGGTCCGGCGCGTCGGTCCGCGCGCGTTGCTCGCCGCGGTCACGCGTTGACGCGAGTGGACGTTTCATCACCGCCCGCGGGCGCACTGGTTTTTCCTGGATCGCTTCCATGCGAACCAAGGCATGATGTCTGACCCTGGCGCCCGCCGTATGAGTCAACTGCGTCGGCCGTCGCACACCGACCCGATGTGGATCGCAGTGTTCGCACTGGGAATTTCCCAGATCACCGCATGGGGCACCAGCTATTACTGTCTTGGTATCCTGGCCAGTCCCATCGCCGCGGATACCGGATGGCGTCGCAGCCTCGTTTTTTCCGGGTTCACGGTGGGCTTGCTGGTGATGGGGTTGGTTTCTACCCGAGTCGGTCGCGTCATCGATACCTACGGTGCGCGATATGTGATGAGCTTAGGCACGGTCGTCTCATCATGTGGCCTTTATTCTCTCTCGCTCGTGCAGTCCGAATGGAGCTATCTCGCCGTCTGGGCGCTCATCGGGCTTGGGATGCGTTTGTCGCTCTACGACGCGGCGTTCGCCGCCTTGGTACAAGTGACGCCGTCACGGGGCCGCCGCGCGATTTCCTATCTCACCCTGTTTGGCGCATTCGCATCGTCCCTCTTTTGGGTCATCGGCCATTTCCTGAACGATGCGTTGGGCTGGCGCGACACGCTGGCCGTGTTCGCCTTGATCAATCTTGTAGTGTGCCTGCCGCTTCATTGGTTTGGGCTTGCCAGGCGTGAACAGATCGCACTGGATTCATCACCTGCGGAATCCGCCCGTTCATCGCTGGAAGGGCCGCCGCTCAAAGGCCGTCTGCGCTCGGTTGCGATCGGCCTTTTCATGTTCATCATGTCGCTCAATGCATTCGTTTTCGGCGTCGTCACCGTACAACTGGTGCCGATGCTGGAAGCGGCCGGCCTCGCTGCCGGTGCCGCGGTGTGGGTGGCTTCGATGAAAGGCGTCGCACAGTTTGCCGGCCGGCTCATTGAGCTCACCTTCGGTGCGAATTTGCGGGCTCTTACGGTCGCGAGAATCGCCATCGGTATTTTGCCGCTCGCACTGTTGCTCCTGCTATCGAGTGGTCACTTCAACGCCATTGTCGCGTTCACGCTGCTCCTTGGCGTATCGCAGGGCGTGGTGACCATCGTGCGGGGCGCCGTTCCTCTGGCCCTCTTCGGCGCGACCGGCTACGGTGCCGTGCTTGGCGTCATTGCAACGCCGATTTTGGTGGTCAACGCCGTTGCGCCGACGGCCTTTGCGTGGATTGTGGAGCGATGGGGTTGGTTCCATGCAGAGGTGTTGCTCATGGTGAGCGCATTGGCGTCATTTGTAGCGGTCGAAGCGATGGCGCGATGGGTTGAGCGGACGCGTTCACGGCGTTAATAACCGATTGCCGCACCGTCGCTGCGCGGGTCCGCCCCACCGATCCGCATGCCTGATACAGGATCGATCGTGATGCCATGACAATGTCCGGCGAGTTCATTCCAATCCGACCACCGGTTCACCGCATGCCCGCGTCGCGCCAGCTCCTCGATCGTCGCTGTAGCAAAGCGTCCCTCGATGTTGAGCGTATCGCGCGCCTCGCCAAGCGCAAATCGACCGGATAGCCACCGCGGTGCTTCGACCGCCTGTTGCATATCAAGGCCGAAGTCGATGAGGCCGGTGTAGGTTTGCAAATGAATTTGCGGTTGGCCGTCCGCCCCCATGCAACCCAGCACATGCCGCAACTGATCGCCCTCGAACGCGAGCGAGGCAATCAAGGTATGCAGCGGCCGCTTGCCGGCCTCCAGGCGATTGGGATGATCGGGATCCAACAGAAAATACGAACTGCGATTTTGCAGCACGACGCCGGTTTCACCAGCGACCACGCCCGATCCGAAAATGCCGTAAATGCTATGGATCAACGATGCTGCATTGCCTCTAGCATCGACGACGCCGACATACACCGTGTCACCTTTGAGCGATCCATACGATGGCACCTCATCCCATGCGAGCGCGCGAGCGCTATTGATGAGTTTGCGCCGCAAATCGGCATACGAGCGCGAGATGAGCCGCGCAATCGGCACATCCGCGAAGGACGGATCGGCCAACTGCGTGTCGCGGTCGTGATAGGCGATCTGCTTGGCTTGCACCATGTGGTGAACATGATCGGGGCCGAGGAAGGGCCATTCACCCACATTGAACGGTTCGATGAGATTCAGCATTTCCAGTACCGTGAATCCTTGCGTCGGCGCCGGTGTCTCGTAGATCGTCATGCCGCGGTAGGTTGTGGCGATGGGTTCAGCCCATCGCGATCGTTGCTGGGCGAAATCTTCCAGGGTGAAAAAACCGTCATTGGCTTTGGCGAACGCGGCCATCGCTTGCGCCGTTTCGCCGCAATAGAAACCATCGCGCCCCTCGGCTGCAATGGCTGCCATGGTGCGCGCGAGATTGGGATTGACGAGTTTTGCGCCCGGGCAGGGCACTGCACTGCCTGGCATGAAGATCCGCTTTGCATCGCCGTTGAACGTATTATCCGCGGCAGTCAAGCCGATCCAGCGTGCAACTCGCGCGCTGATTGGAAAGCCGTCGCGCGCATAACCGATGGCGGGCGCCAGCGCCTCACCAAGCGACAGGCGGCCGAATTCGTCATGCGCTGTACACCAGCCGTCGACGGCGCCCGGCACAGTGAGCGTGGCCGGCAGCACGCCCCGAAACGGAATCTCTTGCAGGCCGCGCTGTTCGAACCAGCCGATCGACGCGCTGCTTGCGGCTTGGCCCGCAGCGTCGAGATAGCGCACCCGTTTTGATTTGGCGTCATAGATTAACCAGAACGCATCGCCGCCGACGCCGGTCATATGCGGATAGACGACCGAGAGCACCGCGCTGGTCGCGACCGCGGCATCGACGGCACTGCCACCTGCTTTCAGGATTTCAAGCCCCACTTGCGAGGCGAGTGAATGCGGCGATACAACCATGCCGCGCGGGGCCATGGTAGCCGGGCGACCGGTGGAAAAATTCGCTGCATTCATGTTATGAGCTCAAGCATAAAACGTCGTTTGACGAGATCAAAGCAGCAGGCCGGCTGCGAGCGGTAATCCGAGTGCATGCTGACCGTACGCGGCGCCTTGGACATCCCAGGTCAGCGCGATATGCGAGGCCGCTGCATGCACGTCGCGAAAGTGGCGGGCCAAGGGTGTATCGCTTTCGAGTCCCCCCGCACCACTGGCCGCCATCAGCGTGTCCACTGCGCGTGTGGCCAGCCCCACACCAAATGCGATATTGCGTTTCCAGCGCAGTCGCGCTTCCACAGCAGGCGATTCACCGCGCGCTACGCCCTGGATCAATTCCGCCATGTCGGCACGCATGGTCTTCTCAAACAGATCGACGCACGCGTACGCCTCCGCGATACGAATCTGGAGTGGCGTGAGTCCCGCAAGACGCGTACCCGTGTAAGTGCCGGCCCGCTTTCGCGTCACCGACACATACTCCTCGATGGCTGCTTTCGCCGCACCAAGCGGCACGACGCCCAATGCGAAACCAAAGGTCGGAAAGGGCGGCATCAGATAGGGCAGGCACGCATGCGCGAGGCCACCTGGCGTAGCGAGTCCGGTAGCGAACAATGCCGCGTCGATACTGCGATGTTCCGGGATCAACGCATCGATCACCTCGACGTCATGGCTGCCCGAACCGGTGAGTCCGTATGCACGCCAATTATCGAGACTCTTGAAGTCGGGCTGGGGCACCAGAAAAAATCGCCGGCCGGGGGCGGCATTCTCTTGGTCGAGCATGGCGCCCACCAGCATCCAGGTTGCCGCATCGACGCCACTGCCAAAGGGCCACTTGCCGGTGACCCGATAGCCGCCCGCGACTTTGCGGGCGCGCCCCGCCGGCAATGCCAGTCCGGTCGTGGCCAATGCATGCGGATCGGCATCCCATACATCATGCTGCGCTTCGATGGGGAACTGACCGATGTTCCAGGAGTGGGTCACGAGATTCATCCACACCCAGGTGGTCGATGGACAGCCGCGGCACATTTCGATGGAAAGATCGAAGATCACGTCGATGCCAAGTCCGGCGCCGCCGAATGAAACGGGCTGCATCAGCCGCATCAGATTGGCCGCATGGAGGTCCGCGATGCTCTCGTTCGGGACGCGGCGAAGCGCTTCACAGGCAGCGGCGCGCGCTTTAAGCCGCGGCACCAGAGCAGCGACTGCTTGAAGTGCTTCGGCAGCGGTCAGCGCTGAGGAAGCCTGCGCCACGCTACAGCGTCGGGCTGATAAATTCGCCGCCCATCGCCACCAGGCCCCACGGCGAGCCCTGCGCGTCCCAACTGAAGCCGATATGTCCGCCTAGTGCATGCGCATCGCGAAAGATGCGCTGAATCGGATATCTATCGTAAATGCCGTTCGCGCCAGCCATCGCATGCAGAGCATCAACCGCTTCGGTGCATTGATTGATTGCCCAGGCGACATTGCGGCGGACCCGCAACTTCTCTTCGATCGACGGAATGCGCCCGGCGACAGCATCCTTCTGCGCTTCGAGGCAATCGTTGCGGCAGATCAGGCGTGCGGCATGCACTTTGGTGGAAGCATTGGCAACGCGCAATTGCACGGCTTGGAAGTCGCGCATACGCATCGCGGTGTAACTCGTGCTGCGCTCCTTCACGATCTCGATGGTGAGATCGACGGCGGCTTGCGCGTTACCGACTGCAGAACCCGCAATACCGTGTGAACCGAGCGCTACCAACGGAATGCGATAGGTGGGGTTCGAGTGAATCTTTGCACCGGGGAAATTCGCGCCGCCACGGATGTCGTACATACACAACGCGCGGTAGTCGGGAACGAACAGATCCTTTGCGCGCACCGATTTGGATCCGGTGGCTTTCATGCCAAGCACATGCCAGTCATCGACAATCTCATACTCCCCAGCGGGGACCAGACACATACGGTGATCGATCACCCGGTCGCCGTCACGCACTGTCACTGCCAGCATGTTCCAGGTCGAGGCATCCACCCCGCTCGAAAAATTCCAGTAACCATTGATGAGGTAACCGCCATCGATCCTGCGACCTGAACCTTGTGGAAAGGCGATACCCGATGCAATGAGCGCATCCGGATTGCCCCCCCAGACTTCCTCCTGGGCACGTTCGTCGTAAAGCGCGAGCATCCAGTGATGTACGCCCAGATTGGCGAGATTCCAGCCCGATGAGGCATCGCCCCGCGCCAGCTCGGCCGGTAAATCAAAACATGCGTTGAAATCCAGTTCCATGCCGCCGAAGCGTTTTGGTTGGCCAAAGCGAAGCAGTCCCGAACGATGCAGATCGTCTTCGGTGTTCTTCATAAGCTGGCGGCCAACCTCCGCCTCCGCGGCGCGTGATCGCAACACCGGCACTAGCTCGCGACAGCGGCGGAGCGCCTCTTCAAAACTGACATCGGTAAAGCCGTGTTTCTCCTGGCGTGGCGCGCTGATCGTCACTCTTCTTCACCCTTCACTCTTTGTGCGACTTGGTACATGGATAACACTTTCAATGCAGAACCGTAGGGGGACGAGCGCACTGCATGCCACCGCCGATGCGGCGCTTGCGTGTTCAACGGCATTCATCGCGGCGGCATGCGCGCTGCTGGTCCGCCCTGCGCCGCTGACGATCAGAGCATACGCCACGACGGTAGTTCGCAACAAGTGAGGCAGTCTGTTGACCGATTGGGTTCGCGCATGCTTGATCGGAGTCTCCTCAAGTACCAATGAGAAAGACTCCGCTATGATTCGGTTCGGTCGCAATCCTTTGAATCTGCGTGCATAACCGTCAGACATCCCAATGCAACATAAGCCCCATGTGCTGATCGCCGGTGCCGGAATCGGTGGCCTCGCGCTCGCCCTCGCGCTTTTGCGGCGCGGCTTTACCGTTGAGGTATTCGAGCAGGCGAGCGAACTGCGCGAATTCGGCGCGGGGATTAATCTCACGCCCAATGGCCACCGCGTCCTCGATCAATTGGGCATCGCCGGTGCGGTGCGTGAACTGGCGTGCGTACCGAGCGCCAGGCAGATCCGTCATTGGCAGAGCGGAAAGATCTGGCCGTTTATCGATGTCGGGCCGGAGGCGATTCAACGTTGGGGCTACACCAGCATTACCGTCTACCGTCCGGATCTGCATCAGCCGCTCATCGACGCGGTCGAACGCGCACGTCCCGGCGCGATTCGCTTGAATCATCGGGTCACAGGATTCGAGCAGGACGAGCACGGCGTGCGCGTGCAGCTCGCCGATGGGCGCACCTTCAAAGGCGATGTACTGGTCGGCGCCGATGGCGTGCATTCACCCATTCGGCAAGGGCTGTTTGGACCGGATCGCCCCGAGTTCACCGGTGTGGTTGCCTGGCGTGGTGTGATCCCGATGCAGCGATTGCCGCCTCATCTTGCGCAAATCATCAGTAACGTCTGGGTGGGGCCTGGTCGTCACTCGGTGCAATATCCGCTTCGCGGCGGCGCCGTGATGAATTTCGTCGGGTTGGTCGAACGTGACGACTGGTTGGTGGAATCCTGGACCGAGCGGGGCACCCATGCAGAATGGGCGCGCGATTTCGCCGGCTGGCATGAAGACATCCATTCGTTTATCCGCGCGGTGGATGTGCCGTTTAAATGGGCACTGATGAGCCGCACGCCGATGTCGCGATGGTCGACCGGACGCGTGACGTTGCTGGGCGATGCGTGCCATCCGATGCTGCCATTTCTTGCGCAAGGCGCTGCGCAATCGATGGAAGATGGACTGGTGCTGGCGCGCGTCCTGGAACGATACGGCGTGGGCGCCAGGCACACCGATCTTGAACAAGCGCTCGTGCGCTATGAAGACCTGCGTCGTGACCGCACCACGCGTGCCGTGCTGGGATCAGCCGCAAACGCAAAGCGGTTTCATCATCCGGATCTAGCCAACCTCGCCACTGCCGAGGCGTACATCGAACGCGAATTCGCGCCGGCGCCGTTGATCGAGCGCTACGACTGGTTGTTTTCGTATGATGCGATGAAGGTTGAAATCTAAGGAAACAATGAACAAGAGGGCTCGCCCCCTCGTAACTCCCCGAAAAATTTGGTCACGCTGACGGCGCGAGATAGCTTAATCAGCGTTTCCCTAAGGAAACGCTGATGAGGCGCCAGATAGGGCGGCAAGGCGCCGCGCTATTGCACCCAACGCTTGCTGAATTGGCGGTGGAATGCGCTACCCATTGCCACCCTACGGCTGCGAATCAGCATTACTTCGCGGGTTTTTCTTCCAGAGCGTTGTACGGACCCTCCGCATACACCACGCGTCCGCCGATCATTGTGAGCACGGCACGAATCGAACCGATCTCATCGATAGGCACGGTGAAGTAGTCTTTGTTCAGAACCGCAAGGTCTGCAAGGTAACCGGATCGGAGGGTGCCGCGCCGTCCGTCATCATGGGTGAACCACGCGCTGCCGGCAGTGAAGATGCGGAGCGCCTCCATGCGGGTCGGCAATTCTTCCGGCGCGCGCATTGGGACGCCACCGATGGTCTTGCCATCGGCCATCCATTGCAATGAGACGAACGGGTTATGCGACATGACCCGATGCACATCGGTGCCACCGCCCATGGCGAGTTGCATGCCGAGCGCGCTAGCGATGGGTGGGGCGACCCGCGCGACGTCGAAACCACGCTGACCGATGAAGGCTTCGCCGCGAAAATAGAACGCATTCTGCAGAAGCCAACCAACGCCCAACGCCTTCATGCGGCGCAGGCTTTCCGGCGATGCATCATTCAGATGGGCAATCGACCAGCGTAGCGGCGCAATCGGCGTCTCCCGATTGACGCGCTCCAACACATCGAGGAGATGATGAACGGATCGATCGTTGTGCCAATGAAACGTTGCCCCAATGGCTTGGGAGGCCGCCCATTGCAACACTCACTGCATTTGCTCTTTCTGCGTATCGGTCGGGGCATCGTTGTTGTAAAGGTCCCAGGTGACGTTCTCGCCGATGCCATTGAAGCGCAACCATGCGTCGCCAAATCCCATCGGCAGCACCGCAGTCAATGCCTGAAAATCCACCAACTCATGGCCACGCCGTGGTGCGCACAGACTGTAGGCCACGCGGATCGTGAGCGCCCGATCGCGCCATACTTGAAAGAGTGCCCGATAGGCATCGATCGGCATGTTGTAACCGCCCGGATCGATGACGCCCGTGATGCCAAGCGCATTGAGGGTGCGGAAGAACCCGCGCGTTCCCGCCACCTGCAGGGCCATCGGCGGACGCGGCAAGCGATCAAAGAGATCGCCGATCGCGCGGTTGTCACCGGACAACCAACCGGTGGGCTGGCCCTCGGTGTTCGTTTCTACCTTGAGGCGGGAGGCGAGCTCGCCGGGAATATCAAGTGCGGCATAACCATCACGGGACAGCAAGACTGCCGCATACAGCAATTGCACATAGACCGGGTGATCGGGGGCGGCCGCTATGATCTCGGCTTGTGTCGGGCGGCGTCCTTCGACGAATTGGCGTTCGACCCAACCACCGGCAACGATCAACCAGCTCCCTTTCGGTGCGATTTTCGCGGCGGCACGGAGTCGTTCCAGCGCTTCCACCAGGGAACGGGCACCGATCCAATGCACCTCGGTTTGCCAAGTGAGACCGGCACGAATGGCGTGGATATGCGAATCGATCAGGCCGGGAATGACGGTGCGGCCGGCCAGATCGATGACACGGGTGCGCGGTCCGGCCAGTTTGCGAATGTCGGCATTGCTGCCAACCGCGGTGATCCGATCCCGTTCGACGGCGAGTGCTTCGGCGAACGGTGCGTCATATTGAACGACCCTGCCGCGAACCAGGATGCTATCGGGCGCAGCCGGCGCAGTGTGCGCGAGCGTTGCAGCAAGAGAGAGTACGAGTCGGGCGAGCACCCGTGACCGTCTATGAACGTTGCTGCGTGCAGTCGGTCTCGATGAACATCGCGGTGCTGCCAGGCGGCGTGCGCCGGAATACGCGCGATTGCTTGAAGCCCGCTTTCTCGCACGACACCGACACATCGTCCGGACGAGCTTCCTTAGAGACATGGCTGCGGTAAAGCCCGACCGCATTGGTCTTCACTTCGACCGCCTTGCCGGTCTTGGGGCGCAGCACGACGATCGCATTCGGTACCGGTGATCCGCGGTTGTCGCGCACAAAGCCAAAGTAGGCGGGACCGGCATTTTCCTTGTCGTTGGCGGCGTCGTAATCATCGCCGCCGGCAATGGCGTTCGTCGCTGTGCTCAATGCAACGGTCACTACTATCCATCGGAAGAAGGTCGTCATGGCTACCACCGCCAGAAAAAGGAGAGTGAATAGATGAGGAAGAGTGTCAGGAGAACCGGTACGATCCATGTGAGCGATAGCGGAATCTTACTCGTGACCCGCTCGGGCAGCAGCGTAGCGAGCAAGCCCAGCACGGTGGCGGCGATCAACGAAGTTGCGACCCATCCATACCAATGCATGGCCGGGCCTTCGTCCTTCCGCGCGCTCACCCAACCGAAATCGAACCGATCGTTGTCTGGGTGATAGCTAAAGAGTGGCAAGCGCACCAGTTCGCTCACCACATAGATCACTGCCATCGCAATCGCAAAGACCACTGCGAAGGTACGGAACTTGGTCGAACTCGCCAATGCGCTGCTCATGAGGCGTATCCCCGCACATTATTGACGATATGGCCGATCAGGAATGCATACCAGCAGGTAGCTGCGAGGAACACCGTTACCCACTTGCGCGCGTTGTCGTAGGCGGGATGTTTCGGATTCATCCACAGGTACCAGTAGATGGGCAACAGGCCAATACCGAAGGTGGTGAGGTGTTCCTTCAGTTCGAAGACGCCAAGGGTTTTCCAATAGCCCTGCTGTTCGATCGGCACGCGAATGTGGATGCGATACTTAATGTAGATCCACGCGCCAAACATGAAAGTGATGATCCATAGCACGCAGATCGCGTCCGCATAGCGCGGCCCCAATACGGCACGAAAGCGGGTGACGAACGAATCGTTGCCTGCGTACCGAACCGGCATCGCGACCGCCATTGCCTGGTGGGTGAGCGCGCCAAGGAGCGCCACGGCGAGGAGGCCGTGGATGATGAGGAGGATCGTCCAGAACGTTTCGACCGCGATGTAATCGAATAGAAAGTCCACGGTTTGCATCCGATCTTAAAGGCGACGACGCAACCGGCACCCCGCTCTCGAATAAGAAATCGTTGAGACCGTGATGCTCGTCGCGCCGTCGTGTCCGCCCGAGGACAACGCGGCGTTTTCCGGGCAAGGCCTACTGCTCAAGCGGGTTATTGCGGATCTGGACTTGTACTGCGCGCGGTTTGGAGCCCTTGCCGCCTTCCATCAGCCACGGCGTGCGATCACCATTGGTGCTCCACAGGCCGCGCCCTTCCAACCGGCCTTGGGATCGTCGATCCGTCCATCAAATCCCTTGTCATAGAAGCCCATGGGATAGGGAATGCGGATCATGACCATTTTGCCGTCTTTCAAGGCGACGAATCCGTCGTTGAGGTTGGCAGTGGAAATCGGCACGTTGGCACCGAGTCCAAACGTGTTGTGGTGATCGACCCAGGTGTAGTAGCTCGCCTCGGCGCTGTTGTATTCGAACCCCTCGAAGCCGGGGCCCGGATAACGATAGAAGGCCCACCCTTCCGGGCAATGATTGCCGGTTGCCTCGGGACCATTGAGCGGCGCTTTGCATTTGCGGCGATCAAAGCTGCCGAGATGGCCGTTAGAGAGCGATCCCCAAGCCACGCCGTCCTTGTCGATATCAGCGCCACGGATGCCGATGCCGCGCTCCGGTAGATTGAATATCTCCGAGAGCCCGGTGACCGGGTCGAACCGCAGAAAGCCGGGCGAACCACCAAAGACACCGACGGAGTACCAGATCGAGCCATCGGCCGGATTGGGCATCACCGCATAGGGCCCGGAGCCTGGAACGATGCGTTTGTCTTTGCCGGGTTCGGCCGGCTGGTTCGGTTCCACATATTCATCGCGCTTGCCGTTGCCGTTGAGATCAAGGACGAAGGGTAACCAGCCTTGCGCACGCGCAGCATCACCGGTCTCTTCGAAGAGTTTGGTGTTGATCCAGCCTGCAACCTGTCCCGTCCCGCTCAGCCACAGCGTTTCGTTGGCGTCGTAGCCGAATTGCGGATGATGCGTGCCGAAGCAGGTGTCGATGAAGGTGTATTTGCCGGTCTTCGGATCGAGCATCGATACTTGTCGTGAGGATCGCTCGAGCGAGAAGACTTTCGCTGACGGATGATTGAAGCCCTTCTTGCAGAACGCGGGATTGTCCAGGCCGCGAATATTCGCCGCCATCCAGAGGCGACCCTGCTTGTCGAACATCGCGTTGTGATTGTTCGCGCGGGTATCCCAGATTTTTTCCTCACCCCAGTACGCCGCCGGTTGCATCGGTTGGAGCGCCGCGGCGTGTCCCGGTCCGAGCGATTCGGGCATCTCCGCATCACGAACCGGCAGCTTGTAGATCGACACCGAGTGGGTCTTCGGGTTGAGGACCGGCATATTGTCGGTCGAGTACTCGGGCGAACCGTACAACAGGCCATAGGCATTGACGGTGGGATTGCGCCGGTCGGAAGCGATCAGGTCGTGCAGATAGTGCTTCTCGGTGCTCCATTCCCAAGAGGTCACCGCGATGTTGCGCTCTACACCCTGGGGACGCTGCGGCTTCGATGTCGGCAACTCGCCTTTGGCGATGCGATCGGTCCAGTCGCCAAAATACTTATAGGGCGCGCCACCGAATTGTCCGGCGATGCGGGTGGACATTATTTCGCCCGACTAGCCGGATTGCAGCCGACGAATCCAGGCATCGCGCCCCGAATCAAACTTGCCAAGCTGGGCCGGAATAGTACGGGTCGATTCCTGGCCAAGTTGATGGCAGCCAATGCAATCGACGTTGTTCATCTGCCGGAGCCAATTGGCTTGTGTGATGTTCTTGGGAATTTCACCATGGCCGCCGAATTCACTCGGCGGCGGAATCTTCAGCATCGAGTACCAGTAAATCGCCGGGTAGTAGTGCGCAGCCGCGGCGATGGTCGGGGCGACCACGGCCCGATGGTTAAGCGTTTGTCCGGGCTTGCCGCGCAGCTTGGGGAATCGACCAGACCATAGCGCGCACCCACACGCTGTAGTTGGCAGTGGGCAGATCCGAAATCACATACCGGCCGCGATCGTCGGTCACCACGATGCGCGCGAATTTGGTCGGTAGATCGGTGGTTTCCGCGATGACCCAGACGCCTGCTTCGGGTGTCTTGACACCCATCACGACGCCACCGATCGAGTTCGCCGCGAGGGAGAACGCCGGCGCGGCCTTGGTTGCGGCCGCTTTGGGCGCAACGGCCTGTGCGTACAGCCATCCCGGCATGGCGGCAATCGCCAAGCCGAGGACCACTGCGGCGCCGCGCAAGTGGGTATTCATTCGCGACATCATGGCGTTCTCTTTGGTGGATTCATCGAATTCTTCTGCGCAACCGTACTGTTGTTCATGCTACCCGAGCCGCACTCGTCACACTTTTGCGATCGGACGATTCTTTGAATGCCGATCGAGCGCCGGGTCAAGATGCATGCAGGGCAGCGCGGTCGGTCCAGGTGTCCATGGCGGAAAGTATATTCGCCATCCGAGGAATGGATTTGCCGGTGCGCTCGCCTGTTTTACTACGACCGCCCCCCATGCTTGTCGGCGCGGATCGCCCGAATGCGCCCGGTCAGTTGACTCGCGCGTTCGGCCACGCCTGCGATATCGCCCGACCGCGCGGGGGCCGAGACATAACTCCCGATGCCGACGGCGAACACGCCCGCATCGAACCACTGTTTTAGATTGTCGAGCGTGACCCCACCGGTGGGCATCAACGGAATATGCGGCAACGGCGCCCGAACGGCGCGGATAAACGCCGGGCCGACAATCTCGCCGGGGAACACTTTGATGATATCGGCGCCCGCTTCATACGCGGCGACGATTTCGGTCGGGGTCATCGCGCCCGGCATCACCGCGACATCGTTGCCCACACAGAACGCAACGGTGGCCGGATTGAAGTGCGGCGAGATGATGTACTGCGCGCCGGCATCGAGGGCGAGCTTGGCCATCTCCGGGCTGAGCACGGTCCCGGCGCCGACCAATATTCCGCTCGTACCGAAGCGATCGGCTAACGCGCGAATCACCTCCGTTGCATTGGGCACCGAGAAGGTGACTTCGACCGCTGCCGCACCGCCTTGCGCGCAGCCATCCCCAATGTGAAGGGCTTCCTCGGCGGAATCGCAGCGCACGATTGCGACCCAGCCGGCAACGCCGATCCGGCGCACGACTTCCGATTTCGCAACGCGCTTCACAGCAATCCTCTCCGCCTGGCGATGGCAAGTGCGCCACGGCCGGCAAGTTCATGGAGCGTGTTCTCGTCGGGCGTCACGATCGAAGTGATGCCAAGAACGTCCGCAGCAATGGCAGCATACGCTCTCTGCATAGTGGGTCGACCACACACGATTAATGGCCGACCGGGTACCCACAGCGTGCTAGCCAGGCAGCTCAGTAGGTCTTGCACGAGTACCGCCCCCAAGAGAAAACTAAAGCGTGTCGCCTCCTGCGCCTGGCTGAAGAGTTCGAGCGCGCGGACTGAAAAGGCCGCGCGGCTCAACCCTTCCTTGCGTGATAAGCGCGCCCCGGCGAGGACGGCCTCCGGATCAAGGGTCGGTGGCCATCCCTGTTTGAGCCCGGCGGCCAGCACCGACTGGTGCATGAGGAGATCGAGTAGTTCACCGGACAAGGTCGTGAGCGAGCGGCAAATCGTGCGGCCCGCTTGGACTGCGACGAATTTGGCATGCGAGCCGGGCAGCAAGATGAGCGCGTCGCGATCAATCGCTATCCGGTTCAATAAGCCAACCACCTCGGTCTCTTCGCCGCGCATCATGTCCATCTGTGATGCGTCCTCGACGGCAAGCGGGGCGGCGTCATGACGCACACCCGGAATGAACCAGATCGGCAGGGCGAGGATGTCGTCAAACTGGACTGATTGCATCGCAGTGGCGAGATCCTCGATGCAGGCGGGCGCCACGATATGGGGGAGTTCATGCAATCCGAGCTTCGATGTCACCATGCCCGAGCCAACGACCAGTGCCAACTCGTGCGCCTTGACATCGATCGACCGAAGCGTCGATTGGATCGCCTCGCGAACGCCCGCCCGCAAAGCATCATGCGATCCGGTGCGCGCGGTGTCCCGAACACCCACGGCGACGTCGTTGCCGCCTAACAATTGATCGTGATGCCAAGCGCGTACGCGTGTGTTCGAGGTGCCGGTGTCGAGGGTGAGGGAAAGGGATGGCATATGCGGCTATTATGCCGTGCAAGGATAAATTGGACCCTTAGATGAATACATTCGTTCCAACGACTCGCACGCGCGTGAAGCGCCTTCATAAGCGCGGGCATTACGACGAAGCCACCGTTCATGCAATTCTGGACGCCGGTTTCATCTGTCACGTCGGCTATACGATCGAGGGGCTTCCATACGTCACACCGACCTCGTACTGGCGCGAAGGATCGCGCGTGTACTGGCACGGATCCTCGGCAAGCCGCATGCTTCGAACCATTGAGGCAGGTGTTGATTGTTGCGTGACGGTGACCCATCTTGATGCGCTGGTACTGGCCCGCTCCGGCTTTCATCACTCGCTCAACTATCGGGCGGTCATGATGTTCGGAAGAGCCCACAAGGTTGAAGACCCCGTTGAGAAACTAGCGGCATTGGAGGCTTTCGTAGAACGCATGTTTCCCGGTCGTTGGAACGCATTGCGGCCGGTCAATTGCAAAGAACTGAAGGCCACCACCGTGCTCTGGATGGAAATGAAGGAAGTATCGGCAAAAGTGCGCACCGGTCCGCCGGTCGATGATGACGAAGACTACGCACTGCCCATCTGGGCTGGTGTGATTCCGGTGCGGCAGGTGGCCGGTGCGCCGGAAGACGATGGGCGCCTGGTGGCGGGGACCAAACGCTCTGCCAAGCTGACTAAGCTGGAACATATCGGCTTGCGTCGGCGATAAGGGACGCTTTCCTCTCTCGAGGTACTGAACCGCGCATGGTCACCCCCGCCCACGTCCTTGTTTTCGCCACCGCATTTGCGATGGTCGGCATCACGACCGGCCTTAGCCTGGAGGGCGGCAGCACGCCGCTCACGATCGTCGCGATTCGTTCCGTGGTGGTGGTGGTAATTTTCGCAATCTATTTCCGTCTGGCGGGCGTGAGTCTCGCGATGACGCCGCGCGAGCGAGCGATTGCACTGGCCATCGGCCTGATCTTATGCTTCAACAATTGGACGCTTAACGAGGCGCTTGGCCACATTCCGTTACCGCTTGCCATCCTCATTTTCTATTTGTGGCCGGCGATCACGAGTATCGCGACTTGGTTGCTCGGTAAGGAGCCTTTCACTTGGCGAAGCCTGTTTGGCATCGTTCTGGCGTTTGCAGGCGTTGGATTGGCTTTGAACGTCGAATTTACTGAGGCGCAATCGCGCGGCGTGTTGCTTGCACTGATCAGCGCGGTTGCCTGGTCATGCGTGTTCGTGCTCGCGGGTCAATTTTTCGCAGGCCGGGATTCGCGTCCGGTCACGCTTTGGATGACGGTGTCTTCGGCCACCATCTTTGTCATTCTCGTCGCCGTAACGGGTGATTGGACCCTCCCAACCACCACCAGAGGATGGGTGGGCCTTGCGACGCTGCCGTTCTTCTATGCGTTCGGCATGATCGGATTATTCGTGGCGACCACATCGCTCGGTCCAATGCGCACCGGGTTCTTTATGAACTTCGAGCCGATCGCGACGGTGTTGCTTGCCGTACCGATTCTTGGCCAGCGGCTCGAACCGATTCAAATGGCCGGCGCCGCGCTAGTGATTACGGCGTTGTTTTTGTTCAGGCCCCTGAAGGCAGTGAAACGTGAGGGCTGAAGGGTGATCGCATCGCCTGGGCGCCGCGGTTACTCCAATAAGCCCGCCACGCGCGGCAGCCAGAGCACGATGCCCGGAAACGCGACACAAAGAATCAGCGCGAGAATCTGAATCGCGACGAATGGGTACATGCCGCGATAAACATCTTGCATGGTGACACCGGGTGGGACGGTGCCGCGCAAATAGAACAAGGTTGCGCCAAACGGCGGTGTCATGAATGAGGTTTGCAGGTTCACCGCAACGAGCGTACCGAACCAAGCCATAAAAAAGGATGCATTACCGATGTGTTCGGAGAAGTCGAGTTTGGCGAGAATCGGTGCAAAGACCGGCAAGACGATGAGGCAGATTTCGATCCACTCGAACGGAAAGCCAAGCAGAAAAATCAGCACCATGACGAACCCAAGGATCTCCCACTTGGTGTCGATGCCAAATTTCGCGAGGGTCGAGATCATTAGATCATCCCCGCCGAGCGCGCGAAACACATAGGAAAATCCGGTTGCACCGAGAAACAGCATGAACACCATGCCGTTGGCCCGGCAGGCATCGCGAATCGCCTCCTTGATCATCGCTACGGTCATGCGCTTGTTGAGCCAGGCGATGACGAGTGAACCGAGCACGCCTACGCCCGCGCTTTCGGTCGCGGTCGCCCAGCCGGCGAAGATCGACCCCAACACGATGACCATAAGAAAAGTCATTGGCGCCAGGCCATGCCACATCTCTTTCCAGAATTCCTCACGCGTTTGCGGACCGTATTCTTTGGGAATCTTTGGCGCCCAATCGGGCCTCACCATCGCGACGACAAGGATGTAGACCAAATAGAGGCCCGACAGCATCAGGCCGGGAATCGTGGCCGCGGCAAACAATGCGCCAGCCGAGGTCGCCAACATTTCCGCCATGACGACGAGCATGATCGCCGGGGGGATTAAGATGCCAAGCGTTCCGGCGGAAGCGACCGTGCCGATCGCGAGTTGCTTGTTGTAGCCCGCGTTCAGCATTTGCGGCAACGCGATGATCGATAGCAACACGACAGCAGCGCCCACCACTCCAATCGGCGCGGCAAGTATTGTTCCCATGACCATCACAGCGACCGCTAGGCCGCCAGGTACGCGCCTGAGCAGGATCGCGGTCGCGCCCAGCATGTCCTTGGCCGAGCCGCTTCGTTCCAGGATCGAACCCATGAAAATGAACATCGGGATCGAGACCAGCACCGGGTCGGCCGCCACGCCGCCCCACATCCGCAGGAGGATGTTGGAGAGACCGATCCAATTGAATGCATCAAAGGCCCAGGCGATGACCGCGAAAATAAGTGCGGTGCCGCCCAGCACGAAAGCAACCGGGTAGCCGGTGAAGATGACGATGAACATCATGATGAACATGATGAGCGCCAGATTGTCGATGAACCAGTCCATCGTGCTATACCGTCGATGCCGAATGACCGATTTTGAGATCGACTTCCGAAGCCGGTCGATTGCCGAATAGATACACGATGAGCCGCAACAGCACGCTCACGATGCCAAGCAGCAGCAACCAGAGACCGAGGTACATAACTCCCTTGATGAACCACCGGTAGCCCAGTCCCGATGCCGCATCCGAGCCTTCGTTGAACACATACGAGTGCTGCACGAAGTCCCAGCCAAAATAGACGACGACCAGCACGTAGGGCAGCGCGAAGATCAGGCAGCCGGTGAACTCAATCCATGCTTTCGCGCGGAACGAAAGTTTCTCGGTATAGGAGTCGACGCGCGGATGCGCATTGATCGTGTAGTTAAAGCCGAGCCAGAGCGCAAAGATGGCGGTGTGCAAATGCCACTCGAGTTCCTGTAGCTTGGTGTAGGGAAAATGCGGGACGCCGATTTTGCGGACGACCACATCGACGCAGGTCACGCACATCAGCACGATCAAGAGCCAACCCGACCAATCGGCGATCCGTTCCAGCAGGCGAGCGATGGCATTCGCTAAAGCAAGGAGTTGTCTCATTGGGCGCCGGGGTTATGCATGCACCGAACAACCCCGGTGCGCCAGAGGGCGCCGGGGTTGCCGATCTGTCTCAAGCTTGTTGCTATCGCGTTTTGCTATTTCAAGTACCCGTAGTCGCGCCAGATCGCATAGTCCTTGCGAAATGCGGCATACGAGTCGTAGACCTTTTTGAACTGTGCATTCTTGGCCGACTCTTCGACGACCACTTCGTTCCATGCTTTTTCGTAGGCGGCCATAATGTCAGGTGACCAGCGCTTGATCTGCACGGCGTGCTTGTCCGCCATTTCACGCATCGCTTTGAATTGCGAAGCTTCGCCTTCAGCGATGACGTCGCGGGTGAGATTGCCGCAAGCCTGTTCCATGATCGCCTTATGCGGCTCGGATAGCGCATCCCATTTCTTCTTGTTGACGTAAAGATCGAGAATGGTTGCCTGCTGATGCCAGCCGGGGAAATAGTAGAACTTGGCGACCTGATAGAACGCGAACTTCTGATCCATCGCCGGTAGCGAAAATTCCGTCGCATCGATGGTGCCAAGTTGCAGCGCCTGGAAGATATCGCCGGGGGCGAGCAGCTGGGTGGCCACGCCGAGCTTTTCCATGACCTTGGCGCCCAGACCGAAGAAGCGCATCTTGAGCCCTTTTAGGTCGGCCGCGGTCTTGATTTCCTTCCGGAACCAGCCGGACGCTTCAGGCGGGATGATCGCGCAGGGAATATTGTGGACGCCATGCTTGGCGAACATTTCACGCGCCAACTGCAGACCGCCGCCGTGGTGCATCCAGGCGAGATATTCACCCATGCCCGGACCAAACGGGACGGAGGCGAACATGTTGAAGGCCGAATCGGTGGAGGCGAAAAAGCCGCCGTTCGACCAGGCGGCATCGACCGAACCTTGCCCGGTGGCTTGAATCGCTTGCAACGCAGGCACCAGCGCACCCGGCTCATTGACGCGCAGTTCGAGCGTCCCGCCGGAGGCGCGCTCGATCATCTTTGCATACTTCACCGGCGCCTCACCGATCAGGGTAAGACTGGTCGGGAATGCGCTCGCCAGATTGATGCGGACTTTCTTTTCCTGTGCGTATCCTGTGGCCGCTGCGAATGCAATCCCGACGCCAAGCGATACGGCGATGGTACGACGAACAAACGTCTTCATAGAGTGTCTCCTCGTGGGCGATTTGGGACGCTGTGATCTAGCCTGGAGCTAGAACCGCACCCCTTCACGAAGCAGAGTAGCGCGTTTTTCGATTGCCCGTCGATGGGGCGGCGCTGCGCGGGGTTGCGAGGGCGCGATCAGCGCGCAGCGCTTCGGACGCCGGACGCCTAACTGTTGCGCGCCCGTTCGCAGTAACAGCAGTGCATCTAGCGGGTTGAAGTCCCGTCCGAGGAATTGTCCGTACGCCTCGGTAGCATGAGGAAGCGGCGTCGTGGTAACACGGGTCGTGAGTTTCCTGGCAGCAAGACAGCAGGCCGTAATGCAAATGAACCGATGTGTAGCCTCGTAAGCTATTCGGAGATGCCGACCCTGTGGACGCAAGGG
>SHXR01000067.1 GCA_009693235.1 Betaproteobacteria bacterium
TCGGGGCTCCGCTTGTCTGTCATTCGACATGCTTCTCAATACAAGATCGACGGCAGCCAAGCTCCCGTCGGCTCGATATATTCGCCGATGCTCATCAGCGTCATCGGCTGCACGATGCGAAGGCCGTGTTCGAGGCACCAGCGCATCACGACGGCGTTGCGGGTGGGCAGCAGGAAACCCGGTCCGGCGAATTCCGGTGCGGCGGCGATGAGCGCCTTGAGATCATCGTCGGTATCCGCCACCGCGTGACCGAAGAAGTCAATGCCTGTGCTATAGCCGGCCACCTTATCTGCGCGCTCGACCACCCATGCGTTCCCTTGCGCGACCGACTGTTGCAGTTCGGATCCGCGGTGGTAGCCGTGAGTTCGCTCGCATAGCGCGTTGCATTGATCGAGATCGGCAGTCCCGGCAAGCCGAACTTGCCGGCCTGGGATTGGCATCCGAAGAGCCGGACCCTGCAGCAAGGAGAGCGGTTCGCGCGCATCAAACCCAAGCTTTGTATAGAGCGCCAGCGAGCGGTTGTGATAGGCCGCTTGCACTAATCGAACGCCAGCGAACTTGCGATGGTTGGCACGTTTCAGGACCGCCGTCATCAGTTGGCGGCCGATGGCGTCGTTTTGTGCCGACGGGTCCACGGTGATCGGACCGACCCCTGCGATGGCGTCGCCTTCCCACAAAAAATTGCTGCCGATTACCATGCCATCGCATTCGGCCACGACGGCATGAATGTCGTCGCGGGCGAACAGATCGGCAAGTAGACTGCTTGCGACGTCTGTCGAGGGAAAATCGGGGGGGGGAGTTGTGGCGGGTTGAGATAGTGTGAAACGCTTCATAGGCGATCCGACCGCCGTCCGATGTGTCGGTCGCCCGCCCTGCGCGTAGTGTGATGTCCATGCTGATTCTCCAGGTTCGATTGATGGGTTGCCGCATCTAGTGAGTGTGAGTGCGGCGAAGCAATGGTCGGCGAGTGTTGGATGGCGCGGTCTTAATACGGCCTACAAGGAATCGTAAGATTCACTTATTCGTTCGGTCACCCACCTCGTACGGTTACCCGCCGCGCCAATCCCGGGGATGTGCACCTTGCGACGCACGCGATGCACTGCGTTATGATTCATCCATGCCTATCCGACCGAGCAAAGCGATGCACCTAAGCGTCGAGCAGGTGGCATTTCTCCAGGGCGGTCTCGCGATCGATCTGGCGACGCGCGATCGATCGGGTGCCGGATCGCACCGGACCGCTCCCGTCTGAGCGTGCTGGTTGCAAACCGCATGCTCGACCGGTTCATCGTGGCACTCAAGGACACGCAAATGATCGCGGCGGTGTTTTGCCTGGCAAGCACCCACCGCGCGGTACAAATAAAAGGTTCGGATGCGGTCATCGAAACAGCGCTGCCGACTGATGTCGCGTTGGTCGAGCAAACCATTGCGGCATTCGCTGCCGATCTCGTTAAGCTGGGTTATGAGGAAGCCCATGCACGTGCGGATATGACGTATCGGCCGGAAGAGTTGATCGCCATTACCTTCACGCCTGATGCGGTCTATGAGCAGACACCTGGCCCCAACGCCGGCAAGCGGTTGTGATTGACGGCGGATCGATATGACAATCACCCTCGAATCGATTCGTGAATGCCTGGAAGGCGGTGTGCCGAGCACGTTGTCACCTGTTCAGCCGATGGCGTGCCGAATGCCACCTACATTACGCAGACGCATTTTGTCGATGCCTCGCATATCACGTTGTCATTTCAGTTTTTCAGCAAGACGCATCAGAACGTGCTCGCGAATCCGCATGCCGAGGTCGCGGTGATTCATCCGATCACCTGTGCCCGCTATCACGTGGAGGTGCAGTATCTTCGCACCGAGACAGCCGGCCCATTGTTCGAATCGATGAAGGCGCGCCTGGCCGGGATCGCATCCCATGTCGGCATGAGCGAGGTCTTCCGGCTGCAGGGCGCGGATGTCTATCGTGTCCTCAGTGTCGTGCGGGTGTCACGCGATGAGTTGCCAAGTCCACCGCCGCGTGTCAATGTTTTGTCGGCGCTGCGCAAGGTCCTCGAACCGATTCCGCAAGCCATGGATCTCGCCGCACTGTTCAATGACACGCTGGTGAACCTAGAGGTCCATCTCGATATCCGCCATTCAATGATCGTGATGCATGATGCGCCCGGCCAACGCCTCTATACGGTGGCGAGTCGCGGCTATGCACAGTCAGGGGTCGGCTCGGAGATTCCGTTGGGTGTTGGCGTCATCGGCGTCGCGGCGATGCATCGCACGCCGATTCTCATTCCACATGCCACCACCGAATACTCTTATGGCCGCGCGATTCGGGAGAGTGTCCTGCGCGCGGGAATCTCCGCAGGCCTCGAAACCGCCATACCGCTCCCCGGACTCGTCGATGCCCGCAGCCAACTCGCCGTACCGATCATCGCGGGCTTTCAATTACCCATAAATTTATAAGGATATTCAGTGGATTGCAATTAATACTTGCAGTCAATTATTGGATGTGAGATAGGGATGCCCCGTGTGCCATTTTCACACGGTGTGCGATGCCAAAGAGAACGTCCTCCCAAGCGTGGATCGATCGCGAAGTTACCGATTGCGAATTTGAGTACCTCGCCATCGGCGAGTGCACGCGCAGGACGGGTAGCAACGTCGTTGACGGACACCATCGCGGCCACCCGGCTGCAGACGGGAACGGCGGCGGCCGCGGCGGCAAGGAAGTCGTTCAGCGAACCGCATTCGTCGGCCTCGTAGTGCGAGAATGCGACGTAGCGCAGCCGCTCGATCGACACGATCTTGCCGATGGCCTCGGCGACGAGCGGAAACATGCGCTTCGGGCCGGTATGGAAGAGGAGCGGCTCGTCGTCGACGATCAGATATTGGTTGAAGTCACTACTGTCCGGACGTTGCGCTGCTACAGCGCGCCAATTGGTTGATCTGAAATAGATAACTCATGATTTATGTTGGTCTCGATTTGAACGGCGGCGCTTGGATTTGCGATTCTGCGAGGAACATACTCGCGGGAGACGTTGATGAATCTGGGCAAGCTGGTGTTCGCGCAAATCACGCAGTATTTGCCTCTGACGACGTATCGTCGATGTGTGGCGCGCTATGGTGAAGAGTACAAGGTCAAGACTTTCTCCTGCCTGGATCAGTATCTGTGTATGGCGTTCGCGCAGCTTACCTTTCGCGAGAGCCTGCGCGATATCGAAGCGTGTCTGCGGGCGTAACAGGCCAAGCTGTACCACATGGGCATCAAGGGCCGGGTATCGCGCAGTACCCTGGCCGATGCCAACGAAGTGCGCGACTGGCGTATCTACGCCGACTTCGCCCAATCGCTCATTGTCATCGCCCGCGGACTGTATGCCAAGGAATCCTTTGGCATCGATCTGAAGGACACCGTCTCGCTCTGGATGCCAGCACCATCGATTTGTGTCTGTCGGTATTTCCTTGGGCACCATTTCGCTCGACCAAGGCGGCGGTCAAGCTGCACACGCTGCCGGACCTGCGCGGCAATATCCCAACGTTCTTGCATATCAGCGATGGCAAGCTCCACGACGTCAATGCATTGGACCTGTTGGTACCCGAGGCGGGGGCCTTCTACATCATGGATCGCTGCTATATCGATTTCCAACGGCTGCATCGGCTGCACGAGGCGGGCAGCTTTTTTGTGACGCGTGCCAAATCCAACCTCAAAGCCCAGCGTCGTTATTCCCACCCCATCGATCGCAGTACAGGGTTGATTTGCGATCAGACCGTCGTGCTCACCGGGTTCTACTCGCGTCAAGACTTCGATACACCGCTTCGCCGTATCAAGTTCAAAGAGCCAACGAGCGGCAAGCGGCTGGTGTTCCTGACCAACAATTTCGCTTTGCCGGCGATCACCATCGCCGATCTCTATTGATGTCGCTGGCAGATCGAATTGTTTTTCAAATGGATCGAACAGCATCTTCGTATCAAAGTGTTCTTCGGTGTTTCGGAGAATGCAGTCAAGACCCAAATCTGGATCGCCGTCTCGGTCTACGTGCTTGTCGCCATCGTCAAGCAGCGGCTCAATCTCTCCGCCAGCCGCTATGAAATGCTACAAATCCTGAGCCTCAGAATGTTCGAAAGAATCCCATTGCATCAACTACTTAACAAAATAGACGCCAACGACATTCAGGCCGATTCGGTTAATCAGTTGAATTTGTTCGATTAACGTCCGGACACCAATGGTCTTCCATATTTAATGAAGGAAGAGCACGATGGAGATCGTCGACGCCCAGATTCACTTGTGGGGCACCGCTCCTCTCAGCAATCTCGCGTTGGCGCGGGTTCTGCGCATCATCACTACCCGTTGACTGGCAATTGCTGCATCATTTGTTTTGCTCGATCCGTTTTGCTGGATACACAGAACTCACGGAGAAAGAATCTATACACAACTGGCGTCAGCAGCTCCGATCGTTTTATTGCAAGCAGTGACCAATTGAGAAAGGAACCAGACCATGAGCATCACTCCCAAGACTAAAAGACGAAACCTTATTGCGCCGGCCGAGCCGAAAACGCAGCGTCTATTGAATCGACGTAAAGTCCTGACGGGGATGGCGGCCGGCGCCGTGACCCTGTCCATGGGTCCGGCGTTCCTGCGCCGCGCATCTGCAGCCACCGGACCGATCAAGATAGGCATGCCGTTGGCATTGACCGGACCGATCGGCATCGTCGGCCAGCAGATCAAGCGCAGTTGCGAACTGTGGGCCAAGATGAAGAATGCGAGCGGCGGCCTGTTGGGCCAGAAGATCGAGCTTGTGGTCGAGGACACCGGAGGCAACCCCGCCGCCTGCGTACGCAAGACGCAGCAAATGGTCGATCGCGACGGCGTCCGCATCATAACCGGCATCGTTTTCTCGTCGGAGGCGTTGGCCCTGGCCCCGAAGCTGAAGGAGTGGAACACGATCTTTATGTCCTCCAGCAACGGCGACGGCCGGCTGACCGCCGATGCCCTGGTACCCAATTTCTTTCGCCCCAACACCTCCGGCCCGATGGGCGCTCGCACAGTGTCGCTCCATCTGCGCCAGTCGAAGAGTAATAAGATCGCCGCTCTCGGTTTGGACTACGCTTGGGGCCATAACAGCGTGCAGGTGTTCGAGGAGGAAATGAAGCGGGCCAAGAAAAACTTTGTCGGCAAGCTGTTCGCACCTACCGGCACCAAGGATTACGCGACCTACATCGCCAAGCTGAAGGATTTAGACGCCGATGCCGTCTTCCTCGTCCTGCAGGGCGACGATAACAACGCGTTCCTGTCCCAGGCGAAGCAATTCCGGCTAGGCGAGAAGATGGAGTTGCTGACGGAAATCGTCGATCTGGACAGCATCCGCGCGGTCGGCGACGCCTCGCTTGGACTGATGGGCTCTTCGCGCTACAGCTTCACCTACAATCATCCGAAAAATAAGGAGTTCGTCGCGCTCTGGCAGAAGGAATACAACAATGTTCCCGATACCTTCGAGGGCGAGTCATGGCAAACGATGGCGGTACTGGAAGCCGGTATTCTCAAGGCGAAGAGCATCGACGCCGAGCCGCTCAGGGCTGCGCTTGAAACCGTGGAGTTGGAAAGTGTCAAGGGTAAGCTCACCATGCGCAAATGCGACCATCAGGCGGTGCAGCAGGGTTTCATGGTCAAGGTCGTCAAGCGAGAGGGCTTCTCTCATCCGGTGCCGGATGTGGTCGCCGTATACCCGGGGGACGTGACGACACCGCGCTGCAACAAAACGAGCTACGACGATTAATGCCGGCCCCGGAGGGCGCTGTCCGCGCCCTCTGTAACTGCTAGGGAGTTGCAACTGGGTACGCTTGCGTTACTTCTGACACAGACAGCGAATGTGCTGTCGCAGACGGCGCTGCTCTTTTTTCTCGGCGTTGGTTTGACACTGATTTTCGGGATCATGCGCGTCGTCAATTTCGCGCATGGGACGATTTACATGCTCGGTGCTTACATCGGCTATTCGCTGGCCCGAGTCACCGGCAGTTTCTGGGTAGCGTTGATCGTGGCGCCCATTATCGTGGGTGCCGTGGGTGTCGCTTTCGAGGCCGGCATCCTGCGCCGACTTTACGGTCGCGACGGCAGCGCGTTCCTTATGGTGACATTCGGGCTGGCGTTGATCCTCGGGGATGTGGTGCAGATCGGCTGGGGTGCGAGTGCCTTGCGGGTCGCTGTGCCGGACTTGCTCTCGGGCGTCGTCCTCCTGCTGGGCGAGCCCTTCCCGGATTATCGCTTGTTCCTCGCTGGCTTCGGCGTCGTGATGGCGATAGCAATCTGGCAGGTTCTGGAGCGCACCCGGTTCGGTCTGTTGATTCGGGCGACGTCACAGAACCCGGAGATGGCACGCGCGCTGGGGACCGACGTGCAGCTCATCCGCTCCGGGGTGTTCGGCGTCGGCTGCGGCTTGGCGGCCCTGGGGGGCGTTCTGGCGTCGCCGCTCGTCACGGCCTCGCTCGGCATGGCCGCGAGCATGATCATCGACGCGTTCGTCATCGTAATCATCGGTGGTATGGGTAGCTTCGTCGGCTCGCTGATCGGTGCCTTCCTGGTTGCCTTCGTGCAGGTTTTCGGCAACTTCTACTTGCCCGAACTGGCAATCGCTTTCATCTATCTGATCATGCTGTTGGTGTTGATCGTTCGGCCCGGCGGTCTGTTGGGCAAGGAAGACTGATGGGTGCCTGGCGCGGTCTGATCCTGGTGGTGGCTGTCCTGGCGCTGGCGCCGCTTGGCTTGCCGCCTTACATGATGACGCTGCTGACCGAGGCCCTGATCCTGGGCCTCTTCGCGATGAGCCTCGACCTGATGGTCGGTTACACGCGGCTGGTGTCCTTCGGCCACGCTGCCGCTTACGGATTTGGCGCCTACTGCTCTGGTTGGCTGCTGATCAATACCGACCTGTCGTTGCCCTCTGCCGTGTTCGTGGCCGCGATCGCGAGCGGAGTGCTGGCAATCGGTGTCGCCTGGGTATGCACCCGCTCGACCGGTGTCTCTTTTTCCATGCTGACCTTGGCCTTTGCCCAACTCCTCTACGCGATCACCTTCAGGTGGACGAGCGTGACCGGCGGCTCGGACGGGCTTGCCGGGATTCCACGTCGACCGGGGCCGTTCGGGCTGACGGCGCTAACCAGCAAGACCGGTTTCTATTTCTTTGTGCTTGGTTTGCTGGTGGCAGCATTCCTGCTCTGCCGGCAGTTGGTCAATTCGCCCTTCGGCGCAGTCCTGCGGGGCATCCGCGAAAACGAGGCCAAGACCCTCGCGCTCGGCTATAACACGCGCGCCTACAAGATCGCCGTGGTGGCACTGTCTTACGCGCTGGGCGGCCTCGCCGGTGCGCTGTACGCGCCCTTCGCCGGCTTTGCGAATTCCGAGCTGTTGTTCTGGCTGCTGTCGGGGCAGGTGCTGATCATGGTGATTGTCGGCGGTGCCGGCACCCTGATCGGGCCGATACTGGGCGCTGCCTTTTTCATGTTCGCTCAGCACCAGTTGAGCTCCTACACGGAATCCTGGGCGATCTACTTCGGCATGTTGTTCATCTTCTTCGTGCTGTTTGTCCCGCGCGGCATCTGGGGTAGCGTTGCGGCGCGCCTGCGACGACCTGCGGCAGACGGGAGGTAACGGACGATGGCACTGCTCGAATGCGAAGGCCTGACGCGACGCTTCGGCGGGCTGGTCGCCGTTTCCAGCGTCACGATGCAGGTGGCGACGGGCGAGGTCCGGGCGGTTATCGGCCCCAACGGCGCCGGCAAGTCGACGCTGTTCAACTTGATCAACGGCGTCCTGCCGCCGAGCGCCGGGCTCGTTCGGTTCGACGGCGAGCAACTGACCGGGCTGACACCGGCCCAAGTTTGCCAACGCGGCGTGTCGCGAACGTTCCAATTGACCGCGCTGTTCCCGGAGATGACCGTCAGGGAAAATGCCAGCCTGGCGGCCCAGGCACGTGACGCGCAGCGGTGGCTGCCGTTTGGTGGCGGCGCTGTATTTCATCGGGCGCGCGCGAAGGCCGACGCGGCGCTTGAACGTCTGGGCCTCAGCCATGTCGCCGATCGCCCCGCCGGGCTGCTTTCGCATGGCGACCAGCGGTTGCTCGAAGTTGCGATGGCGCTGGCGCAGGAGCCGCGGCTCCTCTTGCTCGACGAGCCGACCCAGGGCCTGTCCGTGGAGGAGACGCAGCAGGCGGTGGAAACGCTGAAAACGCTACTGGCCGGTGGCGAGCTCGCCGTCGTGCTGGTCGAACACGATATGGAGGTGGTGTTTCGCTTGGCGCACAAGATCACCGTACTGCATCGTGGCGCCGTGATCGCCGACGGTACGCCCGAAGAGGTCAAGGCCGACCCCGGGGTGCAGGCAGCCTACCTCGGAGACTTTGCTGATGCTGCGGATTGAGGGGCTCAACGCCCATTACGGGCTAGGTCATGTGCTGCAAGGTATTGACCTCGAAGTTGCCAAGGGGCATATCGGTGCGCTGCTGGGGCGCAATGGCGTCGGCAAGTCAACGACGTTGAAGACGGTGATGGGCCTGGTAAAGGCAAGCGGGGGCACGGTCACGCTGGACGGCCAGGTGATTACCGGCCGCGAGCCTCATCTGGTCGCTCGCGCCGGCATCGCCTATGTGCCGGAAGGCCGGCTGATTTTCCCCGACCTGACGGTGGTGGAGAATATCCGAGTCGCCGAACGACGCCCGGCCATAGATTGGCCACTCGATCGGCTGTTTGGCCTGTTCCCGTCGCTTGCGGAGCGGCGTGCCAACAAGGGCTCACAGCTTTCCGGTGGCGAGCAGCAGATGCTGGCGATCGCGCGTGCGCTGGCCAGCGATCCCAAAGTGATGCTGCTCGACGAACCAAGTCAGGGCTTGGCGCCGCTTGTGGTGCGGGAACTCGCTAGTGTGATCCGCCAGCTCTGCCGGGCGGGCGTCACCATGTTGTTGGTCGAGCAGAACATGAATCTGGCCGAAGCCGTCGCCCACCGGCTTCATGTGATGGTGAAAGGGCGCATCGTCTATGCCGCCTCGCCTGAGCAGTTCCGTGCGGAGGCGAACGAGATCCGCAGCCGATATCTGACAGTGTGAAGCCACGCCAATATTAAGCAGCTGTTGCCCGCAGAACACGTACAGCGGCAGATAGCAGTAGCAGCCGTAGCAGCCGTGGAAGAACCGTCCTTCCTGCACACCGTGCAGCGGGTCGTCGGTCGCATCGAAGTCCAGCACCAGTGTCCCTCGGGGGCGATGACGAAGGAGGCGCTGAAGCGCTCCAGCAGGACTTGGTGAATCGCCCAGGCGGCTTGGCGCGTTGTGCGGTTCTCCAGCCGGCACAACGTCGGTGCCCGGGCCAGCGCCCGGGCGCGCTCGCAGGCCGTTTGCATTGTTTGCATCAACACGTCCGTTCGACGCGTGCCGTGATCGCTCAGATCTTCGTAGCCCTGCACCGAGGCGAACACGCGCTGGCGCAGCAACAACAGACCACCATCGCTGGGGGCAGCGCCGCTGACAGCCATTGAACTTCGCTAATCGAGAAGAGCGCCATGGAACCAGTGTTGCTTGCATTGTGCATGCGAGGCG
Organism: Betaproteobacteria bacterium; assembly: GCA_009693235.1. Classification (GTDB taxonomy): domain Bacteria; phylum Pseudomonadota; class Gammaproteobacteria; order Burkholderiales; family SG8-39; genus SHXR01. The sequence continues at coordinate 9,567 of SHXR01000067.1, forward strand.
GCCACATTGCGACGCGTCCCGGCAATACGATCAAAGGTAGCGGCGAGGATCCAATGACTGAGCGCGAGAGGCTGGACGGGGTGCGCGGTTGCTTGGCGTTTGGGTTGGAAGCGTCACCGCAAACGGCGGATCGACTTGCTAAAGTGGTCCTTAGTTTTGAGAGTTTCCCGGATGCGGCGAGTGCGGTTCAAGAGCGATTGCCCGAATCTCACACGTGACATCGTCATGCCTACGGTTTAAAGGGCACGCTTGCGTAGTCATTCGGGCAGACCAGCGCGACGCAAATGATCGAGGAAGGCCTCCTTGCGTTGCTGGTTTGATGAAACGTAAAAGGAGCTCGCCGCGGCAACGCGATACTTCGGGTCAAGCCGCAAAACCTCCGCAACTTCCGAGCGCGCGGCTTCCATCTCGCCGATAGTGCCGTATAGGCCTGCCAGGCGCAAATGGGGCGATACAAAGTTGGGCTGCCTGCTGTGACCATCTCCTTGAAAACTGCGAGCGCCTCCTGCGTCTTGCCCTGGAGAACCAGAGCGTCTCCCAGCAATGCAAGATAGTTAACGGGATGGAATGGACTAAGGTGCAGGGCATTCCGAATGGCCGTTTCCGTTTCCTTTGGGCGTTCCGCGTTGACAAGGATGCGCGCCCGGTAGACCCAGCAGAATGCGTCACTGGGGCTCTTGGCGACTGCCCGGTTCACCGCCTCGATCGCCGCATCGAAGCGGCCTTCGACCGAATCCCATAACCCACGCATCACCAGCGCGTAAGGCTCATTGGGACCGATCGAATTTCGCCTTACATCAAAAGCGTCATCGTGCTGGTGTAGCGTATTCCGGCTGGGGCGTTTCGTGCGCGCATCAACGAGCCGGTGCAGTACATGGACATGCTGGTGCTGCGAAAGATGGACAAGGTCGCTTGGCGTCTGGCCAATGAAATGGAAGCGATCGGACATCCGACCTTCGTCACCGCGGCGCAGGAAACCGACTGGGACTATAAGCGCGCCTCTTATGGCCGGCTGTCCACCCGCCACTTAGGGGTCGAAGCGGGTCTGGGCACGCTTGGCCTCGAAGTCAATATTCTTACGCCTGAGTTCGGGCCGCGCATCTACCTCACCGGCATTCTCACCGAGCTTGAGCTGGAACCCGATGAGCGGATCACCGAGCAGGTGTGCATCGGTGAGTCCTGCAGCCGCTGTCTGCATGCGTGTCCCGCCGATGCCGTTCAGCACTTTGGCATCGACAAGCGTGCCTGTGCCGGCGAGGCGCAGGAGTATGGCTTTATGACGATGCTGCAGTATATGGAGCGGGTCATCGATGCACCCGCGGTAGAGCGCGCGGCGATGCTGAAGAAGCGCGATATGTACGGCTTCTGGCAAGGGCTCTTGCGGGTAGTCGGCTCGTTTGGCGATTGCCCGCGTTGTCTTGCGGTGTGCCCGGTTGGGAACGATTACCACTTGCATTTGGTCGATCACCAAAAGGTCATTCCAGAACGCACACCGGCGAAGTTGGCGCTTGGCAAACGTTGGAAGGCCGACCGTCTGGAAGGCAAGCCCGTCGCCGGCCTATCGCCATGGAACGAACGTTGGGTCGGGCCGGAAGGTTATAAGGGGATGGTGGCGAAACAGTTAGCAGCGTTCAAAAGAAAGACACCGGAATAGCCATGCAATTCCACAAGAAAACGCTGACCGCGGAAGACATCAAGGCCAAGGCGCGCGAACTCGGCGCCGATCTCGTCGGCATTGCCGATGGGACAACGGTCGACGCCGCTCGCATCAGCGCGGTCGATGGCGATCGCGTCATCGTGCTCGCCAAACGGCTGAACGAAGGCGTCGCGCGTATTCGGCGCTGGGATGATCGCCACAAATACTACAACGACGAGCTTACGCTTACGCATTTGGAGGAGACGTCGTTGGAACTGGTGTATTGGCTCGAAGATTGCGGCTATCCGGCGCTCATCGTGCCGCCGACGCATGTCGCGCCGTCGAGTTACGACGGCGATTCCAACGCACACCTCGAACCGCTCATGCCGTTCACACATGCGGCCGTCGAAGCCGGGCTTGGCACCCTCGGGCTCAATCTCCAGCTCTTGACGCCTGCATTCGGGCCGCGGGTCTTGCTGACTGCCGTGCTTTGCTCCGTGCCGGTGGAGTGTGATCGGCCGATGGCCGAGGCGCTGTGCAAAGGACCCTCTTGCGGGCGTTGCCTCAAGGTGTGCCCGGCCGGTGCAGTCAAGCAATGGGATCGCGACTGGCAGGCCTGCGACCACTTTCGCTCGCCACACGGCTTCGCGCAACTGTCCGAACACCTGACCAAATTCGCCGAGGAGATCGATCCTGCCAAGCGCAAACAGTTGCTGCGGTCCGAGGACAGTTTCAATCTTTGGCAAAGCATTCTGCGTGGTGCAGGCGTCGTAACGGGTTGCCGACGCTGCGCGGACGTATGCCCGGTCGGCGCCGATTACGAAAAGATGCTGGCCGATGCGCATGCGGAAATTCCAGAGAACACGCCAGATAAAAAGCGACGTCTTGCTGCCATGACGGCGGACTCTGATGCGTATCGAAGCAAGCAGCGCTTCATCGGCGTGTTGAAGCGGATCTGACATGCCGCTCGTTCTGCCAGCGTCACGGAAAGACATCGAACGCATTCAAAGCGGGCGCAAGCGCGCCGCCGTCGAGCAGGCGCGCCGATCGGCATTTTGGCAACCGCAGCTCGCTGCGATTCGTACCGACCGGCTTGACGATCCCAATGAGTGGCGCCGGATTCCGATCCTCGACAAAGCAACGCTGCGGGGCATGACCGACCAACAGTTCTATCAAGAATTCTGCGTGACTGCGCCAGAAGGTGTGCAGGAATATTGGCGCTCGGGCGGCGTAACCGGTGCACCGTTGTTCTATCCAAGGAGTTTTCGCGATATCGAATACGGCTTGCTTTCATTCGCGCGAACTTACGATTGCGCCGGTGCGGCGCGCGGGGATAGCGCGCATGTATCGTATCCCCTGGGCATCCATCCGGTAGGGCAGGCGTTCGCGCGATCGGCACAATCCCGTGGCATTGCTATCAACTGGGCCGGTTTCGGAGCGAGCACCCCGCCCGCATTGCAGCTTGATCTCATGCAGCGCCTGCGCCCGACCCTCTGGCTTGGCATGTCGAGTTATGCACTGCATCTTGCCAACCTCGCCGAGGCGCGCGGCTGACCGATACGTTCGGCATGACCGAGGCCGGTATGATGGGTGCGGAAAGCAACGACGATGCGCCGGGAAGCGGATTTCGTGTCTGGTCCGATATGTATTACATCGAGGTGCTCGATCCGGTATCGTTTGAGCCGACGCCACAAGGCGAAGTCGGCACGCTCGTGGTGACGCCGCTTTGGACCAACAATGTGACGCCATTTCTCAGATGGAGTTTCGGCGATCTGGTGACCTACTATGAGGCCGATGAGCGCGATAATGTGGGACCGTTCGGAGTGTTCCCGCGCCTTAAGCATGCCCATCGCACGACAGGGTTCTTCAAGGTCCGGGGCATCAACCTTGGGCATCCTGAGGTCGAGGACTTCATGTTTCGTTCGGTCGAGATCGGCGATTTTCGTGCCGAAGCGATGAACGAAGGCGGGAATGATGTGCTGCGCCTGTCGATCGAGGTGCGTCGAGGAACGGATGTAAAGGGTTTTACCGAGCGACTGGCAATGCAATTCAAGGAAAAATTTGAAATCGCAGCGGCTATTGTCGTGCTTGAAACGGGTACGCTCGCCAAGGAATTTGAAGCGAATATCAAGGCGGCACGCTTCGTCGATCGACGGGGATAGATCCTCGGATCCTAATATCAATTGCAAAAGGAGTTCGCATGACCAAACCAGTGCTATCGTGTCTTGAAGGCAGCCAATGGGAAGACAAGGGTTTGCGTGGTTTTCTGGAGTATCGGGATCTGGGTACGGTCGCCGCGACGGAAGGGCGCTTCAGTGCACATGTGGCTCGGGCCCTCCATGCCAAGAAGCCCGAGGTGGGTGCGCCATTGCACTATCACACTCTGGGTTTTCATCTGACTTACGTGCTGCGCGGCTGGATGCGTACCTACTATGAGGGCATTGGCGAAGTCATCATGAAAGCGGGCGACTGCATGACCTATGAGGGCGAGGTACCGCAGTCGCACACCGAGCACTCAGACGATTTCGAGGTCCTGCAGATCACCATGCCGGCGGAATTTCCGACCGTGCATCTGGCAAAGAAGTAGGGGCGCCGCTTCCTACTGCTTCTTTCTGAGATTCACCGCGATCGAAATGCGGATCTTGCCGCTCTTATTGCCAAGCACGGCATGCTGCATCCAGGATTCGAACATGATGAAGCGGCCCGGTTGCGGTGGATAGGACATCTCGGTGACGGTCTGCGGCGTTTTCACGCCGGTGTTGGTGAAGGCGCGATGGCAGCGCCGCTCGCCGATCGGGTCCTGAAAAATCAGGTCGCCGCAATGCTCGGGCGCTTCCACATAGTAGCTGCCTGAGAGAACGCTGCCTTCATGCGCATGCTGCATCTCCTGCATGCCGGGGCGAAAGATGTTGATCCATGAGCGTTCGATCTCAAGCGGGGTAGGCGGTACGCCGAACCATTGCAGGAATGTCTCCCCGGCCGCAATGATGTTCGCCTTGAGTTCAGTGAGGCCGGCGTCTTCCAGCACGGATTTTCCGGAGAAGAACGATGTTTCCACCGACTCCACCGGTGAGGCGGTGACATCGCGTTTCGCCGCTTCGGTAGCGATGTACTTCATTACCTTTGCGTGCGTCACATCGCGTACCGGTGGATCGAAATCCGCGACGGCAACCGCGACGGGAAACATCAGTTCGATATTCATTGGCATGGCTGGCTCGCTGTGGTGGTGGGCGACCGGTACAATCGTTCATCGGCCCGCAGTTTACCGTGCCGCGCCCTTGCCCCTCATTGGAGCTTCCATAATGAAACGCAGCGTCGATCGCATTCTTACTACCCATACCGGCAGCCTGCCGCGCCCGGATGATTTGCTAGCGACCTTGCTCGCCCGCGAGAAAGGGGAGCATCCCGATGCCGGGCGCTTCCAGGAGCGTATCCGTGCTGCCGTGACCGACGTAGTGCAAAAGCAAATCGCTTGCGGCGTCGATGTGGTGAATGATGGCGAACAGGGGAAGCCTGACTATTCCACCTACATCAAGAATCGCCTCACCGGCTTCGAGGGGGCGCCCGCGCCGATGCCCGAGGCGCGCGATGCCCGTGATTTCCCGGAATTCTTTGCCGACACCCAGCGCTGGGGTGGCATCACGACCACGCGGCCGACTTGTGTTGCGCCGATCGCATGGAAAGATTTTGCCGCGGTGGAAACCGATATCGCCAACTTCAAGGCGGCGATCGGATCCAATCCGGCGCGCGACTACTTCATGACGGCCGTGTCGCCCGGGCAGGCCGCACGATTCCTCGGCAACCAATACTACAAATCGCATGAAGAGTATCTGCGCGCCTTGGCCGGTGTGTTGAAAGACGAATACACCGCGATCGCGAAAGCTGGGCTCGTATTGCAGGTCGATTGCCCCGATCTGGGGTCAGGTTGGAACAATCAGTTCTCACGGCTCACGCTGCCCGAATTCAAGAAGATCGTCGCACTGCATTTGGAGGTGCTGGATGAAGCGACCAAAGAGGTGCCGCCCGAGCAGTTTCGTTTGCATCTATGCTGGGGCAACTATCCGGGGCCGCATCATCACGACATTCCGCTGCGAGAAATTATCGGGCCGGTACTCGCCTCGCGGGCGACCGGTATTTCCTTCGAGGGTGCCAATCCGCGGCATGAGCATGAATGGAAGGTGTTCAAGGACGTGAAGCTCCCCGCAGGCAAGCTCTTGATCCCCGGAGTACTCGATTCAACATCGAATTTCATCGAGCATCCCGAAGTGGTCGCCGATCGCATCCTCAACTATGCAAGCGTGGTCGGGCGGGAGAATGTGATTGCCGGTACGGACTGCGGCTTTGCAACCTTCGCCGGGCGCCTTACCGTGCATCCGAAAATCGTTTGGGCCAAGCTGCAGGCGATGGCAGACGGCGCGCGGATCGCCTCCAAGCAGCTATGGGGTTAGCGCCGCACTAACCCACGGCGGTGCGCATTTGCTCTACCGTGTGCTGCACCCGCTGCACATCTGCCGAATCTTGCACATGCGGCATGATTTCTTCCGCGAATTCGCGTAGTGACCGGTTGAGGTCGCCATAACCGACCAAGAGGATATATTCAACGCCACCGGCCTGCAGGCGGCGCAGCTTCGCGATGATCTCTGCGGGCGTGCCAAGCAAGGCCGCATCGTCACCTGCGATGTTCGGGTCGGCGTACGATCCCGGCGTTTTGGGCTTGAGCGGCCGCGCAATCGACGAGATCGTTTTCAAGACCTCCTTGCGGGTAGCGAGCGCCTTGGCGCGTTCTTCTTCCGTCCGTACGATGTGCAGCGCCCGCGTGAGCCCAACTTGCATCGGCGAGTACGGGCGACCCGCTGCCAGACAGGCTTCCCGATAGATGCGGACTTTCTCGATGACCTCATCGATGTCGGCCACCTGATCGAGCAGCAAACTGTAGCCATCACGGGCGGCGCGGCGAATGGAATCCGCACTACCGGCGCCCATCCAGAAAGGCGGGTGCGGACGCTGGACGGGTTCCGGTTCGACCACGACTTCATGGAACCGCCACCGTTTGCCCTGATGGGAAAACCGGCCTGTAGATGTCCAGGCTTTACGGATCACTTCGATGGCCTCATCAAAGCGTTCGGTCGCTTCCTCGATCGGAATGCAGAAGCCATCGAACTCGTTGTCGCGATAGCCCTTGCCGACGCCGAAGTCGACGCGCCCGCCCGATAAGACATCGAGCGTGGCGACTTGCTCAGCGATGAGCACCGGGTTGTGCCAGGGCAATACGACGACCGCCGTTCCTAAGCGCATGCGGGTGGTGCACGCGGCGAGGTAGGAGAGCATATTGAGCGACGCCGAAACCTGCCCCTGTCCGGTGAAGTGATGTTCGACCATGAAGAGACTTTCATAGCCGAGGGCTTCGGCAGTCTTTACATAGTCGATGAAGGTGCGATAGCCGTGGCTATCCGCGGTGGATGCACCACGCTGCACTTTGGCCCCGCCAAACAGTCCGAACTTCATGGTTTTCCAGGAGTGAAACCCCTAAGGAAACGTTGATCAAGCTCTCTTGCATGATCAGTGTGCCCAAATCTTTCGGGGAGATACGAGAGGGTGAGCCCCCCGTTCAATTAAGTCGCGACGATTATGCCATTGACTGCCTGCCCGGGACCGTCTGGTACGCCGTAGCGTCGCCTGGGTCACCCGGCTCGATAGGGCTTGAACACAAATCCACTATCATCGGCGCATTGATCCTACCCGCGCCCAATTTGCATGAGTCTCTCTGTTCCTATCCCTAGCCCCGACGAAACCTTCATTGCCACCATGACCGATGGCGTCGTCTTCGCCTGCCGTCGGTTCGGCATCGGCAAAGGGCCGTGCCTGGTCATCACGCACGGCAATGGCTTTGCCATCGATGGTTATCGTATGTTCTGGGAACCGCTGCTCGATCGGTTCGAGGTGGTGCTCTTCGATATGCGTAACCACGGCCGCAACCCGCCAACCGGCGCTGACGGTCATCACTATCAGCAATTCGCGCGCGACATCGGTTCGGTGCAGCGTGCGGTCAAGGCAAGGCTCCGTGCCGATCAGGCGATCGTCGGCGCCTTTCATTCGATGTCGGCGCGGGCCGCGCAGAAACATGCGATTGAAAGCGGATGGTCCTGGGATGCCATGGTGTTGTTTGATCCGCCCAGCATGCCGCCTCGCACGCACCGTTTGTACGAAATCATGCGTACGTTCGAATTCAAGCTGTTGGACTGGTCGTCTAATCGACCAGACCGCTTTGCCAGTCAAGAAGAAGTGATCCAGGGATTTCGCGAAAGCCGGGCGAGCAGCCGCTGGTTACCACAGGCGACGGAAGACATGGGGCGTGCGGTGGTGCGTCCGTCTGCCGAGGGCGGCTGGGAACTCACGTGCCGGCGCGAATTGGAAGCAGCCGTTTATCTTGGCGCCTTGACGCTTGATCTTTGGCCCGCTGCTCGCGCCATGGGTGGTCCGACGAAACTGATCGGCGGCGATCCGACCTATAAAGGGAATCCGCCGACCGCCGCCGCCAACCAGGCGTTTGCGGAAGAACAAGGCTATCCGTATGAGTTCATCCCGACCGCAGGCCATATGCTGCAAATCGAGCGACCCGAAGAGTGCCGCCGTTCAATGCTGTCATTTCTCGCCGAGCACGGTATCGGTTGAATCTTCAGTCGACCATTCGCAAACCCCCGAGGGCTTTCACCATGCAGGATCTTCTTCCCGTTGCCGAAAAAATCGGCGCTATCTTGAAGGCGCGCAAGGAAACGATCGCGATCGCCGAGTCATCAGCCGGTGGGCTCATCGCGGCTGCGCTGCTCGCGGTGCCCGGTGCCTCTGCGTATTTTCTAGGCGGTGCGGTGGTCTATACGCGCCAATCGCGAAGCATCTTTCTCGCGATCCCCGATGCGGCGTTGGCATCCATCCGGCCTTCCACTGAAGCGTATGCGCTTTTGCTCGCGCGCACCGCGCAACAACGCTTCAACGCCATTTGGAGTCTCGCCGAAACCGGCGCGACCGGGCCGACTGGTAACCGCTACGGCGATGCGGCCGGGCATGCTTGCATCGCGGTGGCCGGGCGTCATGAAGAAGCCATCACGCTTGAAACCGGTCATGGTGATCGCGTTGCCAACATGCGGGCTTTCGGTGTCGCGGCGCTCGAGTTGTTGTTTAGAACGCTGCAAAAATAGAGCGGCTAGCGATCGCTACTTGTACTTACGATTAATGAGTTCTGCAAGCGGCACGCCGCCGTTGATATCGGCCTTGCGTTGACTGTCTCCGGCATCGATGCGCCGGGCGACTTCGAGCACCGCTTGCAACTGGTCGTAGGGTACAAAACAGATGCCCGCATCATCGGCGCAGACGAGATCCCCCGGATTTACCGCCACGCCGGCGATCGTCACCGTGCCATTGATCTCCACCGTGCGAGTGCGCCACTTGCCGGTGATCGGCGTGAAGCCACGCACCCAGACCGGCCAGCCCATGGCGCGGTACTGATCCGGATCGCGCACTGAAGCGTCGATGACCGCGCCGGCGAAGCCTTCCCGCTTGGCAAGCGTTGCCGACATGCCGCCCATGTTGGAGCAGCCGATGATGCCTTGCAGGACCAGCACATCACCGGGCATGGCGAGATTGTGCGCTTCGGTTTCGCCTTGACCGCTTACGCGATCGAGCGCCGCCTTGTGGATTTGCGAGGTATGGGCGACGTTGCGCACAGTCAGTGCGGGCCCGACGATGCGCTGACCAAGATTCACTGGCGGCAGCTCGCTTGCCGTGATCACCGCTGCGATACCGAGATCGTCCATCGCATCGGACAACGTGCCGGTGAGATCGACCAGTGCCTGGTAGGCCGCAATGACGTCGCGTGGTATCTTGGGCAACTCAAGGTGACGGATCGCTTCCCTGGGGAGTTTGCCGAGCGGGGTCTTGGTCATCGAATGCGCGCCTGCGTTGAAGGAGTGGATCTATTCTGACATACCCGGTCAGCCACCCGGTGATCCGGTGCATGGTAAAAAGCCGGGCGTTGATCAGCAAGATTTTTGGAGGAGGGGAATCATGATCGCTAGTCGAATTGGCGCGCTTGCGGCGGCCGCGATGGTCGTCTTGCCGCTTGGCATTCACGCACAGCAGCCGCCGGTGCGGGTCGGGCTGATTCTGTCGCTCTCCGGGCAGTTTGCCGACGCCGGTATTCAGCTGGAAAACGGCATCAAGACCTATATGAAGCAGAAAGGCGACATGGTGGCCGGTCGCAAGATCGAACTCATTCGCAAGGACACGGGCGGTGTCGCGCCTGATGTGGCCAAACGGTTGGCGCAAGAGTTGGTGGTGCGCGACAAGGTCGATATCCTCGCCGGATTTGTACTCACCCCGAATGCGCTGGCGGCTGCAGATGTTTCGGCCGAAGCAAAGAAATTCATGGTGGTGATGAATGCCGCAACCTCTATCATCACGACCAAATCGCCGTACATGATCCGCACTTCGGTGACGTTGCCGCAAATTGCCGAGACGTTTGGTGCCTGGGCAGTCAAAAACGGGGTCAAGAAAACCTATTCGATGGTGACTGACTACGGTCCTGGTCACGATTTCGAGGCAGGCTTTCAACGCGTCTTCAAAGAAGCCGGTGGGGAGGTCGTCGGGTCGGTGCGCTTCCCGGTCGCCAATCCGGATTTCTCCGCGTTCATTCAGCGCGCGAAGGACTTGAATCCCGAATCGATCATGATCTTCGTGCCAGGTGGCGCGCAACCGGCCGCGCTCGGCAAGGCCTTCGCGGAACGCGGGCTCGATCCCCGCAAGGTCAAGATTCTGGGTTCCGGCGAAACGACGGCCGAGCAGGCGCTGAAAAGCATGGGCGATGCGGGGCTTGGCATCATCACCGCTTGGCACTACGACTATATGAGCGAACATCCACTCAATAAAGAGTTTGTCAAGGTCTTCAATGAGATGCATAAGCGCAATCCCGATTTCTTCTCGATCGGCGGCTACGACGGCATGCATGCCATCTACGAAACCTTGAAGAAGACCGCCGGTAAAACCGATGGGGATCAGATGATCGCCGCCGCCAAAGGCCTCAAATGGGAGAGTCCGCGCGGACCGATGTCGATCGATCCTGAGACGCGCGATGTGGTGCAGGACATCTACATCCGCCGCGTTGAAAAAGTCGGCAACGAATTGGTGAATGTGCCGTTCGATAAGATCGTAGCGGTCAAAGACCCCGTCAAAGCGCGCATGAAGTAGGCGCAGGGCCGGCACCTCTCAAGTGTCCTGAGTCAGTAATTCGTTGAAGAAAAACCGACCATGACGGGCCGATACTGCGTTGGACTCCTCGCCGATACGTTCAGTATCGGCAGTGTCGTCCGTCTTGTCTCGACCCACCCT